>PABG01000124.1 GCA_002699185.1 Gammaproteobacteria bacterium
CTGTTGACCGAACCGGCGGAGCAGGCGCTGCACCAGGCGGTCGAGCAGCTGCGGCCCAAAGTCGAACCCCTGTTCGCGCGAGGCGAATACACCGAGGCCCTGTGCCTGCTGGCCGCGCTGCGTGAACCGGTGGACAGCTTCTTCGACCAGGTCATGGTGATGGCCGAGGACACGGCCCTGCGGGATAACCGCCTGGCCCTGCTGCAGGGGCTGCAGGCGCTGTTCCTGCGGGCGGCGGACCTGTCCCGGCTGCAGGGCTGAGCACAGGCGGGAACGCTGTAGTATAGGATGGGTGGAAGCGCCATGCGCTGTAACCCATCGAATCAACCGGCTAACGATGGGTTGTGCTTCACTCCACCCATCCTACACGGGAGGTCCCATGAGCAACCCGGATTCCTACGCTGACATGCTGGCCGCGGTCCAGGCCTTCCACGACAAGCATGATTTCAAGAACACCGGCGGCGAGGACATGCCCTATCGCGTCGCCCTGATGACCGAGGAACTGGGTGAGATCGCCGCCTGCGTGACCAAGGGCAAGGACACGAGCAAGCTCGCCGAGGAATGCGCCGACCTGCTCATACTGGTCATGGGCACGGCGATTGCCGAGGACTTCGATCTCAAACAGGCCTTCTGGGACAAGATGGACAAGATCATGCAGCGTGACGCACGCATGGTGAACGGCCGCATCCGCGTCTCCGAGTTCCGCGACACCTGAGCAGCCGCATGCAGCCCGTCATCGTCGACCTTGACGTCATTCGTGACATCAGCCCTGACGCCGCAGCCGATCAGTGGAACCCGCGTCCCGGCAGCTTGGAGGCCATTGCCCGCCTCAGCCGCGCCGACCGGCGGGTACTCGTGACCGGCACGGCAGTGAGGTCGACAGACACCACGGTGACTCTGGATCGACTGACCCGGCTGCACAACCGCATGTGTCAGGCGGCAAGCAACGCCGGCGGCGAAATCGATGCCGTCTGCTTCTGCCCGCATCCGCCGCAGGCGCAGTGTCCCTGCCGGCCGCCGCGGCCGGGGCTGCTGCTCGACATCGGCCTGCGCCTGCAGCTGCGCCTCGATACCGTCCCTTATCTCACCCTGGCCGGGGGAGACGGACGACTCGCCGGGCAGGCCGCCGGCGCGCGCTGTCTGGTGCTGGGCAGCGCCACGGACACCGACGCGCCCTGCTTCGACACCCTGGATGCTGCCGTTCAATTCCTGTTAGACGAAAACAACGCGAATCACTGACATGCCGCTGCGCCGACCGTCACTGCTGCTCTACCTGCGTTCGCTGGTGTTCTGGGCAATGATGCTCATCTCCACCCTGGTGCTGGCGCCGATCACCCTGTTGACCTTCCCCTTCCCTTTCCGTGTGCGCTACCGCACCGCGACCCAGTGGGCGCGCTTCAACCTGTGGTTTCTCGGACTGAGCTGCGGCCTGCGCTACCGGGTGGAAGGTGCCGAGCACATCCCGGCACAGGCATCGATCGTGTTCTCCAAGCATCAGTCGACCTGGGAGACGCTGGCGCTGCAACGGGTGTTCCCGCCCCAGGTCTGGGTACTCAAGCGCGAACTGCTGCGTATCCCGCTGTTCGGCTGGGGGCTGGCCATGCTCGAGCCCATTGCCATCGATCGCGGGGCCGGGCGCAAGGCGGTCGAACAGCTGGTCACGCAGGGCTGCCAGCGCCTGGCCGCCGGGCGCTGGGTGATCGTCTTCCCCGAAGGCACACGCACCGCGCCGGGCCAGAAGCCCAGATACCGCATCGGCGGCGCGGTGCTGGCCGAGCGCAGCGGTGCGGCGGTGGTACCGGTGGCGCACAACGCCGGTGAGTTCTGGCCGCGGCACAGCTTCATCAAATACCCGGGAGAGATCCGGATGGTGGTGGGACCGCCCATTGCCACCGAAGGCAGAACCGCGGCCGAAATCCTGGCCGAGGCCGAGGCCTGGATCGAGTCGACCATGGAGCGGATCAGCACGCTCAAATCCTGATAGCGCCTGCGGCCCGGACTGGCCAAAAAGCGGCGCCTGCCGCCGGGGCTGGAAAAGCAGCTGTATGAACGCGGGACACTGCCTCCGGGTCTGTCCGGAGAGCGGCTGCCGCATGCGCTGGAACGTCAGCTCGACCGCTTGCCCGAGGGCTATGCACGGGTCCGGGTCGGGTTGGATGTGATTCTGCTGGACCGCCGCAGCCGGCTTATCGTTGATATGATCCGCGGCATTAATGATTGATCATAAAATTCACGATCTGACGCAACTTTACGTTAATTGCGTCTAACTGCAACGATCATACATCCAGGTTGTTCGCCGCCAGCGCGTTCGTCTCGATGAAGTCGCGTCGCGGTTCCACCTGGTCGCCCATCAGGGTGGTGAAGATCTGATCGGCCGCCACCGCATCCTCGATCTGCACCTGCAGCATACGCCGGGTATCCGGATTCATGGTGGTCTCCCACAACTGCTCCGGATTCATCTCGCCCAGCCCCTTGTAGCGCTGGATCTGCTGGCCGCGCTTGGCCTGCTCCATCATCCAGGTCACCGCCTCCTTGAAGCTGGTCACTGGCTGCTGGCGTTCACCGCGGCGGATATAGGCCGTGTCGCTGAGCAGACCCTCGAGTTGCTGACCCAGGGCGCGCATGCGCTCGTATTCGGCCGTGGCGAAGAAATCCGAGGCCAGGCGCTGCTCGCTGGCGACGATACCGTGGGTGAGCTTGACCAAGTTGGCGACGAACGCACCCTGTTCGACCGAGTCGTCCAGGGTGATCTCGAACCGCTGCCCCGCCGGCATGACGGCATTGGTGCGGTCCTGCAACTCCCGGAACCAGTCACGCATGGCCGGGATATCGTGCAGCCTCACCTCGTCGACCGGCGGCATGTAGATGATCCGTTCCAGCAGCAGGCTGTCGTAGTGGCGGGACAGACGCTTGATGGCGTTCATCACCCCCAGGTAGCCGGAGGCCAGCACCTCCAGCGCCTCGCCGGTAATGGGCGGCGCCTCGGTGCTCACATGCAGCTGAGTACCGTCCAGGGCCGACTGCAGCAGATACTGGTTCAGCGAGACATCATCCTTAACATATTGTTCCTGCTTACCTTTTTTGATCTTGTACAGTGGCGGCTGGGCGATGTAGACATGGCCGCGCTCGATCAGCTCCGGCATCTGGCGATAGAAGAAGGTCAGCAGCAGGGTGCGGATGTGGGAACCGTCGACATCGGCGTCGGTCATGATGATGATGCTGTGATAGCGCAGCTTGTCCGGGTTGAATTCCTCCCGGCCGATGCCGCAGCCCAGGGCTGTGATCAGGGTGCCGACCTCGGCCGATGACAGCATCTTGTCGAAGCGCGCCTTCTCCACGTTCAGGATCTTGCCCTTGAGCGGCAGGATGGCCTGGTTGCGACGGTCACGGCCCTGCTTGGCCGAGCCGCCGGCGGAGTCGCCCTCCACCAGGTAGAGCTCGGACAGGGCCGGGTCACGCTCCTGGCAGTCGGCCAGCTTGCCCGGCAGTCCGGCGACGTCCAGCGCGCCCTTGCGCCGGGTCATGTCGCGCGCCTTGCGCGCGGCTTCGCGGGCCCGGGCCGCCTCGACGATCTTGGTCGTGATGGCCTTGGCCTCGTTGGGATGCTCCAGCAGGTAATTGTTCAACTGCTCCGCCATGGCGGACTCCACCACCCCCTTGACCTCGCTGGAGACCAGCTTGTCCTTGGTCTGGGAGGAGAATTTCGGATCCGGCACCTTCACTGAAAGCACCGCGGTCAGACCCTCGCGGGCGTCATCCCCGGTCGGTGTGACCTTGGCCTTTTTGGTAATGGCCTCGGCCTCCAGGTAATGGTTCAGAGTCCGGGTGAGCGCGGCGCGGAATCCGGCCAGGTGGGTACCGCCATCACGCTGGGGAATGTTATTGGTGAAGCAGAAGATGTTCTCCTGGTAGGAGTCATTCCACTGGAAGGCCGCCTCGACCCAGATGCCGTCACGCTCGGTGTTGAAGTAGCACACCGTGGGATGCAGCGGCGTCTTGTTGCGGTTCAGGTGCTCGACAAAGGCCCGGATGCCCCCCTGATACTCGAAAACATCGGATTTCTCGGTACGCTCGTCACGCAGGCTGATGCGCACCCCGGAATTGAGAAATGACAACTCTCTCAGGCGCTTGGAGAGAATATCGTAATGGTATTCAGTATCCGTGAAGATTTCGCGGCTGGGCTTGAAGCGGATCTCGGTACCGGTCTTGTCGGTGTCGCCGATCTCGGCCAGCGGCGCGACCGGCTCGCCCAGGCGGAATTCCTGGTGCCAGACCTTGCCGTCACGGTGAATGGTGAGCTTGAGGTATTCGGACAGGGCATTGACGACGGAAACACCCACGCCATGCAGCCCGCCCGACACCTTGTAGGAGTTGTCGTCGAATTTGCCGCCGGCATGCAGCACGGTCATAATCACCTCGGCGGCGGAACGGCCCTCCTCCGGATGCAGATCCACCGGGATACCGCGGCCGTCGTCGGAAATGGTGACCGAATCGTCACCGTGGATGGTGACCTGAACCTCGCGGGCATGTCCGGCCAGCACCTCGTCGATGGAGTTGTCCACCACCTCGAACACCATGTGGTGCAGGCCGGTACCATCGTCGGTATCACCGATGTACATACCGGGGCGCTTGCGCACGGCATCCAGGCCGCGCAGCACCTTGATGTTCGAGGAATCGTAGGTGGTTTTATCCGTCATGGCCCCATCCTTCTATCGCAATGGCCCAGTATACCATTTCCTGGGCGCCGCTGTGTTCCACGTGGAACCTCAGCGGATCTCAGAGAGCCGTCCCTGTTCCACGTGGAACATTCTGGCCTGCACCCCCGGAGTCGAGGGAATGGCATCCGCGTCCGTGGTGGTGACATACAACTGGGACTGTAACGCCAGCAGCCGCTCCAGCACCCGCTGGCGGTGGCCTGTATCCAGTTCAGCCGGCAGGTCATCGATCAGAAACAGGCAGGGCTGGCGATTTTTTTCCATCATCAATTCGGCCTGGGCCAGGAGCAGGGCGGTGACCAGCTGCTTCTGCTGACCGCGCGACACCCGCTCGATGGCAGGCACGCCATCCAGCAGCGGCAACAGGTCGGCCCGATGCGGTCCGGCCTGGGTGAAGCCCCGCCGCAGATCGGAATCCAGCCGGGCATCCAGCGCCGCAGCCAGCCCCACCTCTTCCGGCCAGCCTGGCTGATAGCGGAAATCGAGCCCGGGCAGATCGACCAGGGCTGTCAGGTTGCTGCGGACATAGGGCAGAAGTTCGGTGATGTACTCGCGGCGCAGGCTGTGCAGAACCTCGGCGGCCTGCACCAATGCCGGGGTCCAGGCCACAATGTCGCGCCGGTTGCGGCGTGTGCGCAGTGCGGCATTGCGCTGCTTGAGGGCCTTGGCATAACGCTGCCAGGCGGAATAGAAGCCAGGTTCCACGTGGAACACGCCCCAGTCCAGGAATCGGCGGCGATAGCGGGGCCCGCCTTCGAGGATCAGGTGACTGTCGGGATTGAGCAGCTGAATCGGCAGCGCCCGGGCCAGCTCGGCCAGCTGGCGGACCGGCTGCCCCCCCAGACGCAGGGTCTGGCCGTCCGGGCCGCGTTCGATGCCCAGCGTTCGTTCGCCCGTATCCGGGTCGGTAAGCCGGGCGATCAATCGGAAGCGGCCTTCGCCGCTTTGAATCAGCTGATCAAGCTTGCGCGTACGGAAGGAGCGGACCCGACCGAGGTAGAAAATGGCCTCCAGCAGGCTGGTCTTGCCGGAGCCGTTGGCACCGACAATGAGGTTGAAGCGCGGCGACAACTCCAGATCAGCAGCAGTGATATTCCGGAAATGACTGAGGCTTAACCGGGTCAGCGGCATGAATCAGGAGTACAGACGACACCGGTGCGGCTACAGCCGCATCGGCATGACCACGTAGCGGTTGGGTCCGCCCTGGGGATCGTCGATCAGGCAGCTGCTGTTGGCATCGCTGAGCAGGATACGGACCTCCTCGCCCGGCAGCGCCGACAGGGCATCCAGCAGGTAGGTCACATTGAAACCGATTTCCAGCGGATCGGCGTTGTAGTTGATTTCCAGCTCCTCCTCGGCCTCCTCCTGTTCCGGATTGTGCGCCTGGATACGCAGGCTGTTGTTGTCCAGGCTGAGCCGGATACCGCGGTATTTCTCGTTGGACAGGATGGACGTACGGGTCAGTGCCTGGCGCAGGCCGGTCGTCGCTGCAGTGATGACCTTGTCACCGCCCTTGGGCATGACCCGCTCGTAATCCGGAAAACGGCCATCGATCAGCTTCGAGGTGACCTGCAACTCGGGGGTGTTGATGCGGATATGGTTGGTACCGAGTGCGACGGTGACTTCTGCATCGGAGCTTTCCAGCGAACGGAGCAGTTCCTGCACTCCCTTGCGCGGCACGATGATCTGGGTCTTTTCCTCCACCCCCGTCTCGACCGCCACCTCGGACATGGCCAGACGGTGTCCATCCGTGGCGACGGCGCGCAGGGCATCGGTGTCGACTTCCAGCATCAGGCCGTTGAGATAGTAGCGCACATCCTGCTGGGCCATGGCGAAATGGGTACGCTCGATGATCTCCTTCAGTGCCTTTTCCGGCAGGGTGAAGGACAGGGCTGCCTTCATCTCCTCGATCACCGGGAAATCACCCGCGGGCAGAGTCGAGAGGGTGAACCGGCTGCGGCCGGATTTCACCAGGGCCCGCTCCTGCTCGATGCTGATCTCCAGGGTGCTGCCTTCGGGCAGGGCCCGGCAGATATCGAACAGCTTGCGCGCCGGCAGGGTAACCTCTCCGCCTGCGTCGACGGCCTGCTCCACCGTTGCGACCAGTTCGACCTCCAGGTCAGTGGCGGTCAGGGTGAGGCCCTGGCCGCTGGACTGGATCAGGACATTGCCCAGGACCGGCAGTGTCTGGCGGCGTTCGACCACACCGATGATCTGCTGCAATGGCTTGAGGAGGTTCTCACGCTGGATGCTGAATTTCATCTGTACCTGTCCTGACTAGAAATAATAGTATTGAATAAATATTTACTCTGTTGTTACTCTTAGTGCGCGCCGATATTGTGGATAACCATTAAAAAATATTTAATTTCAATAGCTTGTCATTAGTCACAACCGGGCGTACAACCCCTCGGGAGCCTGTGTGCGGATTGTGGATAAGTCTGTGGGTGCCGGGAACCGGAAAGGGGCGCACATCTTATCCACATCATGTGGTCAGGGTCCTCAACAGGTTGTAATAGTCCTCCTTGATCCGGATATCGGTATCGCGCAACTCCGCCACCTTGCGGCAGGCATGCAGCACGGTGGTGTGATCACGGCCGCCGAAGGAGTCGCCGATCTCCGGCAGGGAATGGCTGGTGAGTTCCTTGGCCAGGGCCATGGCGACCTGCCGGGGCCGGGCGATGGAGCGGCTGCGCCGGGCCGAGAGCAGATCCGCCACCCGGATCTTATAGTATTCAGCCACGGTTTTCTGAATATTTTCAATCGATACCAGCTTGTCCTGCAAGGCCAGCAGATCGCGCAGCGCCTCCTTGACGAAATCGAGGGTGACCGCCCGGCCGGTGAAGCGGGCACTGGCCGCCACGCGCCGCAGCGCTCCTTCCAGTTCGCGGATGTTGGACTTGATGCGCTTGGCGATGAAGAAGGCAACCTCGTCGGGCATCTCCACCTGGGCCTGGGCGGCCTTGGCCATCAGGATGGCCACCCGCGTCTCCAGTTCCGGTGGTTCGATGGCCACGGTGAGACCCCAGCCGAAACGCGATTTCAGCCGTTCCTCCAGCCCGTCGACCTCCTTGGGATAGCGGTCGCAGGTGAGGATGATCTGTTGCTGGCTTTCCAGCAGGGCATTGAAAGTATGGAAGAACTCTTCCTGGGAGCGTTCCTTTCCGGCAAAGAACTGGATGTCGTCGATCAGCAGCGCGTCCACCGAGCGGTAATAGCGTTTGAACTCGTTGATGGCGTTGTGCTGCAGCGCCTTGACCATATCGGCGACGAAGCGCTCGGAATGCAGATACACCACCCGGGCGCTGGGATTGCCCTGCAGGATCAGGTTGCCCACGGCATGCATCAGGTGGGTCTTGCCCAGCCCTACCCCGCCATAGATGAACAGCGGATTGTAGGCGCCGCCGGGGTTCTCGCCGATCTGCATGGAGGCGGCCTTGGCCAGCTGGTTGGACTTGCCCTCGACAAAGGTCTCGAAGGTGAAGCTGGTGTTGAGCGTGTGGTTGGTGGGCGCCTGGGCCGGCTGCTCACGGTTGGCCGCGCGGGTGAATCGGGCCGGCTCACGCGGCTTGTCCGCCGGGGGGGCGACCTTGCGGGTGCCGACCTCGAGCCGGACCCGGGTCGGCTGTTCCGGGGTCAGCCCGGTCAGGGTGTCCTGGATCAGGCCCAGGTAGTGCTCACGCACCCAGTCCAGGACAAAGCGGTTGGGCGCCAGCAGCCGCAGGTTGCCTTCCGGGTGGGATTCGGCGTGCAGCGGTCGGATCCAGGTGTTGAACGGCTGTTCCGGAATCTCCTCCTCGAGGCGATCCAGGCACTGTTTCCACAAATGGGTATCCAACACGGGCTCCTTCGGAGGCACAGTTCCGAGTTCTGGTCCGCACGGGACCGGGTCGTTTCGTTGTGGGAAAAGGCCACGAGTCTAACCCCGATTTCACGAGTTATCCACACCCGTTTGCAGGCCTGTGGAAGTTGACAGTATCACAGCGGCGCCGGTAGTATTGCGCGTTCTCTGCAGGGGCCCCTAAGGCCCGGATCCATTAAGCCTTTACTCGAGTCAACGCCATGAAGCGAACCTTTCAGCCCAGTAACCTGAAGCGCAAGCGCACCCACGGCTTCCGCGCCCGCATGAGCACCAAGAACGGCCGCCGTGTCCTCAAGGCACGCCGCGCCAAGGGTCGCGCCCGGCTGAGCGTCTGAGCACGCCCGCGAGTGCATTGGCGCGGACCCCGCAAGGCTTTCCGCGCCCGGCGCGGCTGACCCGACCCAGCGAGTTCCGGCGGGTCTTCGCCCACCCCCGCCGCTCCAGCGATCGTTATCTCACCGTGCTGGCCGCCCCGAACGATCTGGGCCATCCCCGGCTTGGACTGGCCATCTCGCGCAAGGTCTCGCCACGGGCAGTCGAGCGCAACCGGATCAAGCGTCTGATACGTGAACGCTTTCGTCATCTGCAGGCCGAGTTGGGCAATCTGGACTTCGTGGTCATCGGCCGTCACGGCCTGACCCAACTGCCGGCGGCGCAGCTCAACGAGATCCTGGAACGGCATTGGAAACGACTCAGCAGACAATCTGGCAACGCTTCCTGATCGGTCTGATCGGGCTCTATCGCTATTGTCTCAGTCCGCTGCTCGGCCAGCATTGCCGGTTTCATCCTACCTGTTCCTGTTACGCCCAGACGGCCGTGGCGCGCCACGGCGTGCTGCGCGGCGGCTGGTTGACCCTGAGGCGGCTGGGCCGCTGCCACCCCTGGCATCCGGGCGGAATCGACCCGGTGCCCGAGCCTCCCCACCCGGTAGAAAACAAGCATGGATAATCAGCGTCTGATCCTGTTCATCGCCCTGAGCTTCGTGGTGCTCCTGTTGTGGGAGGCCTGGCAGCGTGACTATGGTCCCGAGCCGGCGCCGGTCGAAGCGCGTGCCGGGAGTGACGCCGGCGCCGAGTCCACTCCGGCCGCGGACATCCCCGACGCGCTGCCGCAGAGCGGCATGGCCGCCGAGGCCGAACCGACCCCGGATCCCGAGAGCAGGCGCATCCGTGTGGTCACCGATGTCCTGGATATCGAGATCGACACCCGCGGCGGGGACCTGGTCGGTGCCGCCCTGCTCGAGTATCCGATCGATGCCGACAAGCCCGACGTCCCGGTGCGCCTGCTGCACGAGCGGCCCAATGACATCTTCGTGGTCCAGTCCGGTCTGCGCACACCGGACAGCACCGAGCCCACCCACCATGTCACCTTCAGCAGTGCGCGTGATGAGTGGCGGCTGCAACCGGGTCAGGACAAACTCACCGTCGAACTCACCTGGACCAGCCCGGAAGGCATTGAAGTCATCAAGCGTTACCGCTTCACCCGCGGCGACTACCTGGTCGAGCTCGAGCAGCAGGTCAGCAACACCACCGGCAAACCCTGGCGCGGACGCCAGTACCGCCAGCTGCAGCGCAGCGAGGTCAGCGGTCAGGGCCAGGCCTTCATCTATACCTACACCGGTGGTGTGATCTACAGCCCGGAAGAGAAATACGAGAAGTACGACTTCGGCGACATGCGCGACACGCCGCTGGCACGCGACATCAGCGGCGGCTGGGCGGCCATGATCCAGCACTACTTCCTGGCGGCCTGGCTACCGACGCCGGGAGAAATGAATCACTATTACAGCAAGGCGCTGTCCGACAATCGTTATGTGCTGGGTCTGGCCGCCCCGGTCGTGAGCGTGCCGCCGGGCGGGGAACACACCTTCAGCAGCCGGCTGTTCGTCGGCCCCAAGTTGCAGGATAGGCTCAAGGAGATCGCCCCGGGGCTGGAGTTGACCGCCGACTATGGCATGCTGACGATCCTGGCCAAGCCCATCTTCTGGCTGCTGGAGAAGATCCATGACCTGATCGGCAACTGGGGCTGGTCCATCATCATACTCACCCTGCTGATCAAGCTGCTGTTCTACAAGCCCTCGGAGATGAGCTACAAGTCCATGGCGCAGATGCGCAAGCTTGCCCCGCGGCTGAAGACGCTCAAGGAGCGCTACGGCGACGACAAGCAGAAGCTCAATCAGGCCATGATGGAGCTGTACAAGACCGAGAAGATCAATCCGCTGGGCGGCTGCCTGCCCATCCTGATCCAGATCCCGGTCTTCATCGCCCTGTACTGGGTGCTGCTGGAAAGCGTGGAACTGCGCCAGGCCGACTTCGCACTGTGGCTGAATGACCTCTCGTCGAAGGATCCGTACTACATCCTGCCGCTGATCATGGGCGCGACCATGTTCATCCAGCAGAAGCTCAACCCGGCGCCGCTGGATCCGATCCAGGCCAAGGTGATGATGATCCTGCCGGTGGTGTTCACCGTCTTCTTCGCCTTCTTCCCCTCCGGCCTGGTCCTGTACTGGGTGACTAACAACGTGCTGTCCATCGCCCAGCAGTGGGTCATCACCCGCCGCATCGAGCAGGGCGGGAAGTGAAGAACAAAGAGCGAAGAGCCAAGAGCGCCACGGAATACACGGAAAGCACGGAAATGATTCATGCTCTCATTGGCGGCGCTACGCGCCGTGCCAATGAGTACTCAGAATATAACGAATAATCTTTTGTCCGTGCTTTCCGTGTAGTCCGTGGCTATTATCTTTCAAAGACTGTAACCACCAGCCATCATGACCGACACCATCGCCGCCATCGCCACCCCCGCCGGGCGCGGCGGCGTCGGCATCGTGCGGCTGTCGGGGCCGGATGTGCCGCAGATCGCCACTGACTGGTTAGGGCGGCTGCCGGCACCCCGGCGGGCCGAACTGCACAGCTTCCGCGCCACCGACGGCAGCGCGATCGACCAGGGCATCGCCCTCTATTTCCCCGCCCCGCACTCCTTCACCGGCGAGCATGTGCTGGAACTGCACGGCCACGGCGGCCCGGTGGTAATGGATCTGCTGCTGGCCCGTGCGCTGGAGCTGGGCGCGCGCCTGGCCCGGCCCGGCGAATTCTCCGAGCGCGCCTTTCTCAACGACAAGCTGGATCTGGCCCAGGCCGAGGCCATCGCCGACCTGATCGATTCCGCGACGGCCGAGGCCGCGCGCGCCGCCGTGCGCTCACTGGAGGGTGAGTTCTCCAACCGCATCCATGAACTGGTGGAGGGCCTGATCCAACTGCGCATGTACGTCGAGGCCGCCATCGATTTTCCCGAGGAGGAGATCGACTTCCTGGCCGACGCCGGGATCACCGATCGCCTGCGGCGGCTGACTGAACAGTTCGATGAACTGCAGGCCGGCGCCCGCCAGGGCCGGCTGCTGCGCGAAGGCATGCGCCTGGTCATCGCCGGCAGGCCCAATGCCGGCAAGTCCAGCCTGCTCAATGCCCTGGCCGGCCGGGAGTCGGCCATCGTCACCCCCATCGCTGGTACCACCCGCGATGTGCTGCGCGAACACATCCAGATCGACGGCATGCCGCTGCACGTGATCGACACCGCCGGCCTGCGCGAAAGCGAGGATGAGGTGGAACGTGAAGGGGTGCGCCGCGCCTGGCACGAGATCGAACAGGCCGATCGCCTGCTGTTGGTGATCGACAGCCGCGCGGGGTTCACTGAAGAAGACCAGGCGATCCTCGACCGTCTGCCCCACGCCCTGGCGCATACGCTGGTCTGGAACAAGGTCGATCTCACCGATGATGCGCCCGGGTTGGATGCAGAGAGGAATGAAGTCCGGCTTTCCGCCGCCACCGGCGCCGGTCTGGAGCCGCTGCGCGAGCATCTCAAGGCCTGCATGGGCTACGTCAATGCGGAAGCCGGCGGCTTCATCGCCCGACGCCGCCACCTGGACGCCCTCACGCGCGCCCGCCAGCACCTGGAGCAGGGCCGCGAGGCACTCCAGGTGCACAGAGCCGGTGAACTGATGGCCGAAGAACTGCGCCTGGCCCAGACCGCCCTGGGCGAGATTACCGGCGAGTTCAGCAGCGACGATCTGCTGGGGCGGATCTTCACCAGCTTCTGTATCGGCAAGTAAACGGCTTTCCGCGTGACCGAAAGGGAACCAACGGGGGCGATGATCCTCAAATGGGGTCGGTGACAAATGAGAATCATTTGTCACCGACCCGAATGGCATTTAGATAACCGTCATTGCGAGCATAGCGTGGCAATCTCGTACTGTAGAATCAATCGGTTGGAGATTGCCACGTCACTTCGTTCCTCGCAATGACGGGCATCTTTTGGCTTAAATTAAGTGCCATTCGTCACCGACCCCTTTTTACACGACGAAGGCGCGGCAGGCGTCTAGACTCGGGGCATGCCACTTCATCGCAACCTGGTCCTGATTCTGCTGCTGGCCGGCATGGCCGGCGGGCCGTTGCTCGCGCTGCCGGATCAGGACGATCCGGGTGTCTCCGCCCTGTCCTCCGTTGCCACGGTGCACGACTATCCGCGCGGCTCGGCCATCGACTGGCATTCGTGGGGGGCGGGGTCGCGCGAATCGGCACGGCGGGCGGACAAGGGTCTGTTCGTCTACTTCCACGGCCAGTGGTGTACCTGGTGCCGCCAGTATCAGGAGCAGACGCTGGAGCATCCCGCTACCGTGGCCGCCATCGAGGCGCGCTATGTACCGGTGCTGGTGAATCTGGATCAGCGCCGTGACCTGTTCACCCGCCTGGGCGGCCGCGGTGTTCCCTATACGGTGCTGATGGACGCGGCGGGCCAGCCGCTGGCCCGCTTCACCGGGCATGTGAGTGCCGCGGATCTGCAGCAGCTGCTGCGGGAGACGGCAGACCAGCTCGTCACCGCCGCCGCCGTACCGGCCGGCATGGAAAGCCTGCTCGATGGCGGCCCGGAGGCGTTTCTGGCCTTTCTGGATGAGACCTACGACCCGGCCCAGCAGCGCCTGAGCGGGGCTTCGATCATCGGCGCCCTGAGCAAACGGCCGCAGCCGCTGACCTATCTGTTGCTGCTGCACGAGCCCGCCTGGGCCGGGCGCATCCCGGGCATGCTGGACGTGCTGCGCGAACAGTTGCACGACCCGGTCGACGGCGGCTTCTTCTTCTTTCACGATTCCGAGCAGCCCGAGCCGGCGGATCGGACGGAAACCTCCAAGGTGCTGGGGCTCAATGCCAGACTCATCTGGCTGTTTGCCGAGGCCTGTCATGAACTGGGCCGCGAACGTGATGCGCAGGTGGTGCGTGACTCGCTGAACTATCTGCGCACCGTGCTCTGGAATGACTCACACGGAACCTTCCGGGGCAGCCAGGCCTCGGACCCCGAATACTACGCCGCGCCGGCGCGTGTGCGGGCCGAGTTGATGCCGCCCCCGGTCGAGCAGGTTCAGTACGCTGATGTCAGCGGCCAGGCCATCGTCGCGCTGATCCGCGCCGCCCGGGCCCTGGACGAACCCGGCTATCTGCGCTGGGCCGGCCGGGCGCTCGCAGGGCTGGACGCCCGCCTGCGTCACCCCGACGGCGGCTATTACCACTATCGCCCCGATGGCGGCGCGCCGCAGCTGGCCCATTACCTGCCGGCTCAGGTCTGGCCCGCGGCGGCCTGGTGGCTGTATTACGCCGCCACCGGCGATGCGCAGGCAAAGGCGCGCGGCTCACAGCTGCTGGAGCGGATCGCGGCGTATTACGATGCTTCGCTCGGCGGGTTTGCCGAACGCCTGGATCCCTCCCTGCGGCCCTGGGCCGAGTCCGGTACCCACGCCGCGCTGGCCTGGATGCTGGCAGTACCGGCGGGTGCGTCGGTCGTGCCTGATGCGGTGCTGCCGCCCGAGCGCCGGGAACAGTGGATGAACGCCGCGCTGGATCAACTGCAGCTGATCAGCGGGGGGGATCCGGATGACATGGCGCTGGGCGTACTGGCACAGCGCCGGATGCAAAGACAGGAAGGCCAGTGAACCGCCCCGGGCGGGGCGGTCAGCAGATGGTATTAATGCTCGTGACCGCCCGGGCCATGCACGTGGCCGTGGGAAAGTTCCTCCTCGCTGGCATCGCGCACGTCGGCGATCTCGACATCGAAGGTCAGGGTCATGCCGGCCAGCGGGTGATTGCCGTCGACGGTGACGGTGCTGTCGTCGGCCTTGACCACGGTGACGACCATCGGACCGTTGGCAGAATCGGCCTGGAAACGCATGCCGGGCTGGATGTCCTCGACCCCCTGGAAGGCGTCGCGCGGCACTTCCTGGATCAGGGCCTCATCGCTCATGCCGTAGCCCTGTTCGGGTTCGACGGTGACGGTCATCTTCTCGCCCACATCCTTGCCCTCGAGGGCGGTTTCCAGGCCCGGGATGATGTTGCTCGCACCGTGCAGGTAGGCCAGGGGCTGGTCACTGGACTGGTCGAGGATCTGGCCCTCGTGGTCCTTCAGTGTGTAGTGGATGGAGACAACCTTGTTCTGTGCGACTTGCATGCTGCTTTCCTTTACCCTGCGGGCAGTTCGTTTCAATCCCCCCATGTTAGCCCATCCGCGTCGCTTTCGATAGGCTGCGCCGGGTTTCCGGCAGCAGCGCAGCGCGCGGGAAGGCCGTGGCAGCCGCCCTAGCGAAAGGCGCGCACCGCCCGGCGCAGGGCCTCGAGCGCATCGCGCGGCGGCCGGCGGCGATAGCGCAGCAACTGGTAGCGCTGGATCACGCGCCCGGCGGCCGGGGCCAGGGCGGGCCGGGTCTGGCGGATGCGCAGGAGCAGCTGGCGCGGGGTCTCGCCGGGCTGGGGCCGGATGCCGTGACGGTGCAGCCGGCGGCAGAAGGTGCGGTAGAGGCGCACGGCGGGATCGCGGGCCGTCTCGCGCGGGCGCAGTATCCACCAGGCGAGCAGCGCCAGCAGCGGGATCAGCAGCAGCAGGAGGGTCAGGCCGAGCCCGCGCCAGCTCACGTCGGGCAGCCCCAGGGCGGAGAGAAAATCGCGCTGGCGCTCCGGTCCGTAGTCCAGCACCCACTGGTTCCAGCGGTGATTGAACGCGTCCCAGGTCTGGCGCATCTGCTGCAGTGCCCGCTGCCAGCCCCGGGTGCCGTCGGCCCAGAAGCGTACCGCGCCGGAGTCGCGACTGGCGCCGACCTCGATCCGGCTTTCGATGCGTTCCGGCGCGATGGCGGTGGTGGGGTCGACCCGGACCCAGCCTTCCTCCGCCAGCCACACCTCGGCCCAGGCATGGGCATCGGACTGGCGCACGATCAGATAGTCCCCCGCGGCGTTGTACTCCCCGCCCAGGTAGCCGGTCACCACCCGGGCCGGCAGCCCGGCCGCGCGCATCAGCAGGGTAAAGGCGGCGGCATAATGCTCGCAGAAACCGCGGCGGGTCTCGAACAGGAATTCGCCGACGGGGTTGGCGCCCAGCCGCGGCGGGGTCAGGGTGTAGATGAAGTTCTCCTGGTTGAAGTGGCGCAGCGCCTGATCGATGACGGCCTGAGGCGAATCGGCCGCCGCCCGCCAGCCGCGGGCCAGGGCCAGCACCCGGGGATCCAGATCCGCCGGGTAGCCGCGGGTGATGTCACGCCGGCCGGGTGCGCTGGCGGCGACCCCGACCCGCGGATAGGACACCACCTGGTAGCGCTGGCGCAGCCGTACCCTGGCCTCGCTGATGAGTTGCAGGTCGGGACGCAGCCAGGCGCCGTCCGGCACGCTGGCCGGGCGGTCCAGGGCCAGCAGATGGACCTGATTGTGCGGCTCCAGGGTGAGGGTCTGGCGTACCGGCTCGCCCCGGGGTTCCAGTACCCGGCCGGCGTGGGCGGTGCTGGTCAGGCGCTGCCCGGCCCGGACTGGCCGCACCTCCCAGCGGCGTCCGTCCGTGAGCGCCAGGACCGGACCGCGCCAGTAGCGTTGAGCGGGCGGCGGCGGCGGACCGTCGAACTGCACCCGGAAGGCCACCGCCTCGGAACCGGCCAGTTCACTGATGCGGCCCGGTTCCATGGAATCGCTCAGGCCGGTCACGCCGCTGTGGGCATCTCCGGGCAGGCTCCACAAGGGGCCGGGAATGCGCGGAAACAGGAGAAACAGCAGCAGCAGCAGCGGCACGGCGCCCAGCAGCAGCCGACCGGCCAGGCGGGCGTGGCGGCGCGTGGGCAACGGCCGACGGGGATCGCTGAGCGTGACCCAGACGGAGGTCAGGGCCCAGACCGCGAGCACCAGCCAGGCCCCCAGCCACAGCGACTGGCTGAACAGAAAGGCCACCCCGAGCATGAAATAGCCCAGAAAGATCAGCAGCTGGGCATCGCGCGGCCGGCGCAGTTCGACGAACTTCATGATGGACAGAAACACCAGCAGTGCACTGCCGGGCTCGCGGCCGAAGAAGGCGCCGTATTCGACCAGGATCAGGCCGACGCCGGCGGCGGTGAGCAGCAGGCGCAGCCAGGTCGAGGGCGACGGCCGGCCCTGCCAGGCCAGCGCCAGCCGCCAGCCCAGCAGAACCAGCCACAGCAGGGTCAGCACGGCGGGCTGCCGCAGCAATTGCGGCAGCCCGGCCAGGATCAGGCTGGCAGCCAGTGCCAGCAGCAGGCCGCGCGGGGGCTGCCAGTCAGCGGGTCGCGCGGTGGCCATCAGTCGCGCACCCCGAACAGGGCCAGCGCCTGCAGGCAGCGTTCACGCTGGTCCGGTCCGCGCCCGAGCGGGACCTCCGTGCCGGGCAGGCGCAGACCATAGCGCTGCTGGTCCCGCTCCAGCTCCAGCACCCAGCGGGCGAGCCGGCGCAGCCGCGCCTCGGTGTCGGGCTCGGCCAGGGCACTGAAGTCGAGCCAGTATTCGACGCTGCGGTCGCCCCCGAACTCCTTGACCTGCAGGCCCTGCTCGCGGGCGTAGGCCTTCCAGTCCACCAGCCGCAGCGAGTCTCCCGGGTGATAGGTCCGGAAGCCGCGGAAATCGTCCTGGCCCCGGCCCTGGGTGCCGTCCTCGCTGGGCCGGCGGCCGGCCTGGGGCGGAGTGCCGCCGGTGTCGGCCGGTGCCGGCCAGACCCAGGTGCGGGCACTGAGACTGACATGGGTCCAGCAGTGGAACAGTCCCAGCGGATAGCGGGTGAAGAGCCGGATCCGGCCGGGACGGAGCCAGCCGCGGTGCCGGGTCGGCAGGTCCAGGTGCACGCGGGCCGGGGCCTCGGCGGGAACGTCGAACCAGACCGGGGCGCCCCCGTCGCTATCCAGGGCCAGGCCGGTACGCATCCCATCGGCCCGGACGCTGAGGGTGAAGCGTGCCGGCTGCCCGCACTGAACCGGTGCGGCCGTGGCCAGTTCCAACCGCAGGCCGGCCAGGTTGCGCCAGGTCTGCAGCATGGCCATCACCCCGACCCCGGCCAGCAGGAAGGTCAGGGCAAAGACCAGATTGTTGTTGTAGTTGATGGCGCCGAGCAGGAGCAGCAGCAGCAGCAGGGCAAAGCCCAGTCCGGTGGCGGTGGGCAGAATGAAGATGTTGCGCCGGGACAGTTCCAGCCTGTCGCCGACCGCGAGCGAGGGCGGCTGCCGGCCGAGCAGGCGTTGGGTGGTGGGAAGCGTCGGCTGGGGCAGGGTCGATGGCATGGGTCGGCAGGTCAGGGATGCGCGTGGGCAGGCGTCATGGCGAGGCGCGCAGCGCCGCGGTAGCCTCTTACCCGGGAATCAGCCAGTAGGAGATTGCCACGTCACTTCGTTCCTCGCAATGACGGCCAGGTAAAGAAAGCCATTTGATTTTGAATTTTTTCAGGGTATTAAGCTCTATTTTAGAATAGACTCCAATAATTTATATAATTATAAATATTGATATTCAGGGAATTTCCACCGCCAGCAACGGCTCCAGCAGGGTCTCCGGCGCCAGCCCGTCGGCATCCCGCGGCTGCAGGCGATGCCCGACCACGGCCGCCAGCACGGCCTGGATATCGTCGGGCAGGACATGGTCGCGGCCGTCGATCAGGACCCAGGCCCGGGCGGCCTGCAGCAGGGCCAGGCCGGCGCGCGGTGACAATCCGCTGCGGTAGTGGCCGCTGTCGCGGCTGGCGGCCAGCAGGGCCTGGATGTAATCCAGCAGAGCCGGACTGGCATGGATGCGGGCGACCGCCGCCTGCAGCTCGGCCAGCTGTTGCGGATCGAGCAGCGGGGCCTGGTCGCGGATCAGCTCCCGGCGGGAGACTCCGGCCAGCAGTTCACGCTCGGCGGCCGTATCCGGGTAGCCCAGGTGCAGCCGCATCAGGAAGCGGTCCAGCTGGGACTCGGGCAGCGGAAAGGTGCCGATCTGATAGGTCGGGTTCTGGGTGGCGATGACAAAGAAGGGCTCGGGCAGGGCGCGGGTCGTGCCTTCCAGGGTCACCTGGCCCTCCTCCATCGCCTCCAGCAGCGCGCTCTGGGTCTTGGGCGTGGCGCGATTGATCTCATCGGCCAGCACCAGCTGGGCGAACACCGGGCCGGGATGGAAGCGGAACCGGCCGCTCTCGCGATCGAAGATGGATATCCCGAGGATATCCGCCGGCAGCAGGTCGCTGGTGAACTGGATGCGCTGATAGTCCAGGCCCAGCACCGCCGCCAGGGCGTGGGCCAGGGTGGTCTTGCCCACGCCCGGCAGGTCCTCGACCAGCAGGTGGCCGCGCGCCAGCAGGCAGGCCAGCGCCAGGCGCAGCGACTGTTCCTTGCCGAGGATGATGCCGTTGAGGGCCGAGAAGACCGGCGCGATGAAGGGATGCATGTGGCGATGATCCCCAACTCCGGCCGGCCGGTCAAACGGCCGGCCGGAGTCCCGGCATCATCGGCCCGCCGGTTTCAGGCGCAGGCGCTGCAGATGGCCTCCACGTGACGGTGGTCGGTGCCGCAGCAGCCGCCGAGCACGTTGAGCCAGGGCAGCTGGTGGCGCAGGCCGCGGTACTGGTGGCCGAGTTCGACCGGGTCGCCGATGTCGAGCTCGGTGCTCCCGTCCAGTTCGGCGTGACTGCGTCTGGAGGCATTGGCGCGCAGGCCCCGCAGCCGTTTCGCCCAGCCGTGCGTGTTCTCCAGAACATGCGCAAAGTGCTCGGGATGCGCGCAGTTGAGCATGTAATAGGCGGCATGGCTGTCGGTGGCGGCATCGGTGCGTTCGATCGCCTCACCCAGCGGTTCGCCCGAGGGCAGCCGGCCGTCGGTCTCCACGGTGAAGGATACCGCTACCGGCATGGCGCAGTCGCGCGCGGCCTGGACGATGCCGATGGCTTCTTCGGTATAGTTAAGTGTTAGCACGGAAACCATGTCGGCCTCGGTGGCGGCGAAGGTCTCGATCTGCGCCCGGTGATAATCACGCGCGGTCTCAACGCGCATGCGGATGTCGGCGCGATAGCCGTCATGGCGTGGGCCCAGGTTGCCGCTGATCACCAGCGGGGTCGCGGGCGATTCATACCGGGTGCGCAGTTCGGCCAGCAACGCCACGGCCCGGCGGTTGACTGCATCGAGGGCGGCGGCGTCATAGCCCAGCTGCGCCCCCCAGTCGGAATTGGCGCGCCAGGTCGGCGTTTCCAGTATGAAGCCGAGGCCGCGCGCGCGGGCGATATCCAGATAGCGCAGGTAGTAGTCGCGCAGCAGGGCAACCCCGTCGGCGGTGTCGAGCAGGGTGAAGGCGGCGAAGCAGGGCAGATCCCTGCCTTCGTGAAACACCAGGGTGGTTTCCAGCCCGCCGTCGGTCAGGAACAGGCGGTCGCCGAGCTGGGGCAGTCGTTCACGGTACTGGCTCATGGTCATATCTCCTCTTCAGTTGGCGCCATTGCCGGACGGCGGCATGGTGTACACTCTTCCATGCCATGCGGCTAACATAGGCCTGTCGAGCCCGCGGGACTAAAGCCGGTCGTGCAAGGAACCGGACAAATCGGCCATGAGTGAAGCCCCTGTCAGCGTCGCCATTCTGGTGTTTCCGGAAACCAGTGCCTCGGTGGTCTACGGTATGCTGGATCTGTTCCGCAGCGCCGGCCGCGACTGGGGTGTGGTGACCGAGGGCCGGCCCGGCCCCGAACTGATGCGGCCCTGGCTGGTGGCGCGCGAGACCGGGGTGCTGGAGATCTGCAACGGTGCCCGTCTGTCTCCCGATTACAGCCTCAAGGCCTGTCCGCCGGCCGACATCGTCTGCGTGCCGGAGGTGAATCTGCCGCCGGAGACGCCCCTGGCCGGACGCTTTGCCCCGGAAATCGCCTGGCTGAACGCCTGTCACGCCGATGGCACCCTGCTGGCCACGGCCTGCTCAGGCGCGATGCTGCTGGCCGAGGCGGGGCTGCTGGACGGTTGCGAGGCCACCACCCACTGGGCCTGGTGCCAGGCACTGGCCGAGCGCTTTCCCCGCGTCCGGGTCCGGCCGCAGCGGGCCCTGGTGGTGAGCGGCATGGGACAGCGCCTGGTGATGGCCGGCGGCGGCAGTTCCTGGATGGACCTGGCGCTGTATCTGATCGCGCGCAGCGTCGGCATCGAGGCGGCCATGCAGGTGGCGCGGGTCAATCTCATCGACTGGCACCATGTCGGCCAGCAGCCCTTCGCCCGCCTGGCCAGCACCCGTCAGGTCGAGGATGCGGTGATCGCCCGCTGCCAGGTCTGGATCGCCGGGCACTACGCCGAGCCGAACCCGGTCAGCGCCATGGTCGGGCTGTCCGGACTGGCCGAACGCACCTTCAAACGCCGCTTCCGCCAGGCCACCGGGATGGCGCCGCTGGAATATGTCCATGCCCTGCGTCTGGAGGAGGCCAAGCAGATGCTGGAAACCGGCGATATGCCGATCGAGGCCATTGCCAACGAGGTGGGCTACGAGGATGCGGGCTATTTCAGCCGCCTGTTCCGGCGCCAGGTGGGGCTGACCCCGGGACAGTACCGGCGGCGCTTCGGCGTACTGCGCCAGGCGCTGGCAAGCGCCGGCACGGCCTGAGCGGCCGGGCGGGAAAACTGGCGAAAACCGCCGGGGCTGCATAGAATGTCCGGCTCTGTCTCCCTTTTTCTTGTTGCCAGCCATGCAGGTTCAGGATCAGTTCGATGTCATCGTCGTCGGCGGTGGCCATGCCGGTACCGAGGCCGCCCTGGCTGCGGCGCGCGCCGGCGTGCGCACCCTGCTGCTGACCCACAATATCGAGACCCTGGGTCAGATGAGCTGCAACCCGGCCATCGGCGGCATCGGCAAGGGTCACCTGGTGCGTGAGATCGATGCCCTGGGCGGGCTGATGGCCCGCGCCGCCGACCGTGCCGGCATCCAGTTCCGCACCCTCAATGCCAGCAAGGGCCCGGCGGTGCGCGCCACCCGCGCCCAGGCCGACCGCAGCCTGTATAAGCAGGCGGTGCGTTCGGTGCTGGAAAACACCCCCAATCTCCATCTCTTCCAGCAGTCGGTGGAAGACCTGATGGTCGAGGGCGGCCGCGTCACCGGGGTGGTGACCGGCATGGGGCTGAAGTTCGCCGCCCCCTGCGTAGTGCTGACCGTCGGCACCTTCCTGGGCGGGCGCATCCACATCGGCGAGCAGAACTACGCCGGCGGCCGGGCCGGCGATCCGCCCGCCAACGCCCTGGCCGCGCGGCTGCGCGAACTGCCGCTGCGGGTCGAGCGCCTGAAGACCGGCACCCCGCCGCGCCTGGACGGCCGCAGTCTGGACCTCTCGGTCATGCAGGCCCAGCCCGGTGACGAACCGGTACCGGTGTTCTCCTACCTCGGCCGGCCTGAAGAGCACCCGCGCCAGGTGGAGTGCTTCATCACCCGTACCACGGAGCGCACCCATGACATCATCCGCGGCGGGCTGGATCGCTCGCCCATGTACAGCGGCGTGATCGAGGGCGTGGGGCCGCGCTACTGCCCCTCCATCGAGGATAAGGTGGTGCGTTTCGCCGACAAGGATTCGCATCAGATCTTCATCGAGCCCGAGGGGCTGGACACCCACGAGGTCTACCCCAACGGCATCTCCACCAGCCTGCCCTTCGACGTGCAGCAGGCGCTGGTGCGCTCCATCCCCGGCTGTGAGCGGGCCCACATCACCCGCCCCGGCTATGCCATCGAATACGATTACTTCGATCCGCGCGATCTGCGCTACAGCCTGGAGACGAAGGTGATCGAGGGGCTGTACTTCGCCGGTCAGATCAATGGCACCACCGGCTACGAGGAGGCCGCCGCCCAGGGCCTGCTGGCCGGCCTGAATGCCGCCCTGCGGGTGCAGAACCGCGCGCCCTGGTGGCCACGGCGCGACCAGGCCTACCTGGGCGTGCTGATCGACGATCTGATCACCCGCGGCACCAGCGAGCCCTACCGCATGTTCACCAGCCGGGCCGAGTACCGGCTGCTGCTGCGCGAGGACAATGCCGATCTGCGCCTGACCCCGGTCGGGCGCGAGCTGGGTCTGGTCGACGCGGCCCGCTGGCAGGCCTTCAACGCCAGGCGCGAGGCCATCGAGGCCGAGACCCGGCGGCTGCAGGAGACCTGGGTGCGCCCCGGCAGCCCGGCCGCCCGCCAGCTCGAGACCGACCATGCCACCCCCCTGAGCCGCGAATACCGCGCCCTCGAACTGCTGCGCCGCCCGGACCTTACCTATAATAAGGTCACCGCCCTGGAGGGCGTCGGCCCCGCCCACCCGCAGGCCAGCGTTGCCGAGCAGGTCGAGATCCAGGCCAAGTACGCCGGCTATATCGAGCGCCAGCAGGCCGAGATCGAACGCCAGCGTCGCCATGAGGACCAGCCGCTGGCGGAGTCCCTGGACTATGACGCCGTCGCCGGCCTGTCGGCCGAGGTGCGCGAGAAGCTGCGCAGTCACCGGCCCCAGACCGTCGGCCAGGCCGCCCGCATCCCGGGCGTGACGCCGGCGGCCATTTCCCTGCTGCTGGTGCACCTGAAAAAGGCCGCCCGGCAGCCGGCACGCCGCAGCGCCTGACAGAGGAACCCACGTGGCATTCGCGAGACGCATCAAACACAACAAGTCACACGGCAATCGGCCCCCGCCCGCCATCGACCGGCAGCTGGCCGACGGCATACTGGCGCTGGGCCTGGCGCTGGACGAGGCCGTGCAGCAGGACCTGCGCGATTTCGTCAACCTGCTGACCAAATGGAACCGGGTCTACAACCTGACCTCGGTGCGCAAGCCGCAGGACATGGTCACCCGCCATATCCTCGACAGCCTGGCCGCCCTGCCCTATGTGCAGGGTCCGCGCATCCTGGACATCGGCACCGGCGCCGGCTTGCCCGGCCTGGTGCTGGCTCTGGCGCGGCCGGAGTGGGATGTGGTGGTGCTGGATTCCAGCAACAAGAAGCTGCGCTTCGTGCGTCAGGTGGTGGCCGAGCTGGAACTGGGCAACGTGCAGGTCGAGCATGTGCGGATCGAGGACTATCCGGACGCGGAAAAATTCGATACCGTGATCAGCCGGGCCTTCTCCTCGGTGCAGGACATGTACGAGCAGGGCGCCCCGCACTGCAGGCCCGGCGGCGTGCTGCTGGCCATGAAGGGGGTGTACCCGGTGACCGAGATCGAGTCCCTGCCCGATCCGGGCATCGTCAAGGCGGTGCACCGGTTGCAGGTCCCGGGGCTGGATGCCGAGCGCCACATCGTCGAGATCCGGACCGGATGATTCTTTCTCCTCCCCTTCGATAGGGGAGGCAGGGAGGGGGTGAAAAGGCCGGCGCAGTGCGTAGGCCGGGATAAGCGCAGCGTTCCCGGCAGGCAGCGCAATGCCGGAAACGGGCCTGCGGCCCTTATTCCGGCCTACGGCTTTTCCATAGCAAGCCACAGACACATAACAATCGATTGAGCGATCAAGAGCCTGCTGCATGACACGAACCCTGGCCATCACCAACCAGAAAGGCGGCGTGGGCAAGACCACCACCTGCGTCAATCTGGCCGCCGCGCTGGCGCTGACGCGGCGCCGGGTGCTGCTCATCGATCTCGATCCGCAGGGCAATGCCACCATGGGCAGCGGCGTGGACAAGCACGAGGTCGAGTACAGCAGCTGCGATGTGCTGCTGGGCGAGATCGACGCCGCCCAGGCGGTAATGAGTTCCGAGGCCGCCGGCTTCGACGTCATGCCGGGCAACAGCGACCTGACCGCGGCCGAGGTGGAACTGCTCAACGCCGAGGACAGCCAGTCGCGGCTGCGCGAGGCACTGCGCCCGCTGCGCGAGCGCTACGATTTCATTCTCATCGATTGTCCGCCGTCGCTGAACATGCTCACCATCAACGCGCTGGTGGCGGCGGACGCGGTCTTCATCCCCATCCAGTGCGAGTACTACGCCCTGGAGGGACTGTCGGCCCTGATGGACACCATCGAGCAGGTGCGCGGCGCGGTGAACCCGGATCTGGAGATCGAGGGGCTGCTGCGCACCATGTTCGATGCCCGCAACAACCTGGCCAACCAGGTCGCCGAGCAGCTGATCGAGCACTTCGGCGACAAGGTCTACCGCACCATCGTCCCGCGCAATGTGCGCCTGGCGGAAGCGCCCAGCCACGGCATGCCGGTGCTGCGCTACGACAAGGCCTCGCGCGGGGCGCTGGCCTACCTGGCCCTGGCCGGTGAGATGGTACGCCGGGATCAGGAACGCCGTACCGGGGGCGCCGCACAGACCGCGGCGGTCTCCACGCACTGACAGGAATCGCAACAGGCATGGCAACGAAGAAACGGGGACTGGGACGCGGACTGGATGCGCTGCTGGGCAGCAGCGCCAAGGGCGCCGCGGCGAAGGGCAGGCCGGCCGCGGCGGCCCCGGACGAGGCGGGCGGAACGCCCCAGTCGGGTGAGCGCGAGGGCCTGCGCGAATTGCCGGTGGACCTGATTCAGCGCGGCAAGTACCAGCCCCGCCAGGACATGCATACCGAGAGCCTGCAGGATCTGGCCGACTCCATCCGGGCCCAGGGCGTGGTCCAGCCCATCGTGGTCCGTCCGATCGGGGGCGAGGGGAACCAGACCCGCTACGAGATCATTGCCGGCGAGCGCCGCTGGCGCGCGGCGCAGCTGGCCGGGCTGCAGGAGATCCCGGCGGTGATACGCGAGGTGCCCGACCGCGCCGCCATCGCCATGGCGCTGATCGAGAATATCCAGCGCGAGAATCTCAATCCGATGGAGGAGGCGCGCGCCCTGCAACGCCTGCTGCAGGAGTTCGAGCTGACGCACCAGCAGGCCGCAGAGGCCGTGGGCCGCTCGCGCACTTCGGTGACCAACCTCCTGCGCCTGCTCGAACTCAACGAGGACGTGCGCCAGCTGGTCGAGGCCGGCAAGCTGGAGATGGGCCATGCCCGCGCCCTGCTCGGCGTCAGCGGCACGATCCAGAGCGAACTGGCCCGCGCAGTCACCAGCCGGGGCCTGTCGGTGCGCGAGACCGAACGCCTGGTCAAGCGCCAGCAGTCCGAGCCGGCGCGCGGCGGCCACCCACCGGGTCCGGCCGCCGATCCCAATACGCGGCGTCTGGAGCAGGACCTGGCCGAGCGCCTGGGCGCGACAGTGAAACTCCAGGCCGGGCGCGGCGGCAAGGGCAAGCTGGTGATCAGTTTCAACAGCCTGGACGAGCTCGACGGGATCCTCGATCACATCAAGTGACGGGGCGTCATTTGACGCCCCGTCATTGCGAGCAACGCGAAACAATCTCGCACAGCAGCCTCATCCGGTTGGAGATTGTTTCGCGTTGCTCGCAATGACAGCCAAAAAAATCAAATGCGATGAGCGCATAACGTATTTTTATCCGGCCATTGACCCCATCGGCCAGAATATCTATACTGCGCGCCCGTTCGGACGAGGTGCCGAGCAATCTCCATACGAAGTTACGATAGGTTACGCCTGCCGTGTACAGCCGGTCGGCTGGGCAGCATGGGCAACAGGGCCACGCGCTTGACGGCATGCGTAACATATTGATTCTTCAGCTAATTATCTTGTCTCTGGCTGCCGGCGCCCTGTATCTGGCGCGCCCGCCGGAGACCGCGATCGCCTGGCTGTTCGGCGCCGGGATCGCGCTGTCGAATACGGCACTGCTGGCCTGGCGCTCGCATCGGCTGGTCAAACGCCCCGCGACGGATGCCCATCGGGATCTGCGGGCGTTCTTCTTCTCCGCCGTTGAGCGCCTCGTCATCGTCATCATGCTGTTCGTGGCAGGCCTGGGCGCACTCGAACTGTCGCCGCTGCCGCTGCTCGGCGCCTTCATCGCCGGCCAGCTGGTGCTCATGATTTCAAGCTTCAAGACAGGACTGACAACGCATGGCGAGTGACACCCTGACTTCCGGTGAATACATCAAGCACCACCTGACCAATCTCACCTTCGGCCAGCATCCGGATGGCCACTGGGGCTTCGCCCACACCGCCGAGGAAGCGAAGGAGATGGGCTTCTGGGCCATCCATGTCGATTCCATGCTGTGGTCGGTCCTGCTCGGCTTCATCCTGATCTACGTCTTCCGCAAGGCGGCGAAGAACGCCCACGCCGGGGTGCCCGGCGGACTGCAGAACTTCTGCGAGTGGATCGTCGATTTCATCAACGACACCGTGCGCGGCTCCTTCAGCGGCCGCAACCCGCTGGTCGCGCCCCTGGCCTTCACCGTCTTCGGCTGGATCTTCCTGATGAATTTCATGGATCTGATCGCCGTCGACCTGCTGCCCTGGCTGGCGCAGCTGTTCGGCCAGCACGTGTTGGGCGTGGATCCGCACCATGTCTACTTCAAGGTCGTGCCCACCACCGACCCCAACATCACCTTCGGCCTGGCGCTGGGCGTGTTCGTGCTGATGCTCTACTACTCCATCAAGATGAAGGGTGTGGGCGGCTTCTTCGGCGAACTGGCCTTCCAGCCCTTCCCCAAGTGGATGTTCCCCATCAACCTGATCCTGGAAGGCGTGTCCCTGATCGCCAAGCCCGTCTCCCTGGCACTGCGACTGTTCGGCAACATGTACGCCGGCGAGACCATCTTCATCCTGATCGCGCTCATGTACAGCGCCGGGATCGTCATGGCCGGCTTCGGCGGGCTGCTGCAGCTTGGCTGGGCCATCTTCCATATCCTGATCATCACCCTGCAGGCGTTCATTTTCATGACCCTGACGGTGGTGTATCTGGATATGGCGCATCAGGAACATCATTAATACCGTTTTCGTTTTTTGACTTTAATCTGTATCTAAACTTCAGGAGATAATCATGGAATCTGCATTGCTCTACATCGCTGGTGCACTGATGATGGGCCTGGGCGCGCTGGGCGCTGCGGTCGGTATCGGCATCCTCGGCGGCCGTTTCCTGGAAGGTGCCGCCCGCCAGCCCGAACTGATCCCGATGCTGCGCACCCAGTTCTTCATCGTCATGGGTCTGGTCGACGCCGTGCCGATGATCGCCGTCGGTCTGGCGCTGTACGTGCTGTTCGCCGTCGCGGGTGGTTGATCACGGATTAGTGCAAGACCGTTCGCAACCGTGATGAACGCCCGTAACCACGAGGTGACGAAATGAATTTCAATGCAACCCTCATCGGCCAGATGATCGCATTCGTCGTCTTCGTGTGGTTCTGCATGAAGTATGTGTGGCCACCGATGATGAAGGCACTGGACGAGCGCAAGAAGACCATCGCCGATGGTCTGGCCGCCGCCGAGCGGGGGCAGCGCGAGCAGGAGCTGGCCGAGGAACGCGCCAGGGAGCAGCTGGTTGAAGCCAAGCAGCAGGCCCAGGAAATCATCTCCCGGGCCGAGAAGCGTGCGTCCGAAATCGTCGAGGAAGCCAAGGCCGACGCCCGTACCGAGGGCGAGCGCATGATCGCCGCCGCCCGCAACGAGCTCGACCAGGAACTCAACCGGGTCAAGGAGCAGCTGCGCAGCCAGGTCGCCGCCATCGCCGTATCCGGAGCCTCAAAGGTGCTGGAGCGCGAGGTCGACGAGAAAACGCACGATGAGCTGCTGAGCAAGCTCGCCGCCCAGATCTAGGTAGAAACGCCATGGCCGAACTCACCACTATCGCGCGACCCTATGCCCAGGCGGTGTTCCGGCTGGCGCGGGAGCAGCAGACCCTGGATGCCTGGTCCGACATGCTCGGCCTGATGGCCGTCGTGGCCTCGGATCCGGACATGCAGCGCCTGCTCGACAACCCCCGCCTGACCGAGAATCAGCTCGCCGATTTCTTTCTGGAGATCTGCGGCGACCGGTTGAACGCGGAAGGCAGGAACCTGGTCAAGGTGCTGGCCGAGAACCGCCGCCTGGCCGCCCTGCCCGAGATGTTCCGGCTGTATCAGGAGCACAAGAGCGCGGCCGAGGGTGCCATCAAGGCCGAGCTGATCACCGCCTTCCCCGCCACCGAGGCGCACAAGGCCACCGTCCTGGAGGCGCTGAAGCAGCGCTTCGGGCGCGAGGTCGAGTTGGAGTGCAAAACCGACCAGAGCCTGGTCGGCGGTGCGATCATCCGCGCGGGCGATACCGTTATCGATGGTTCGGTCCGGGGCAAACTGGCCCGTCTGGCCACCGCCCTGAGCCACTGAGAGGAATACATCAATGCAACTGAATCCGACTGAAATCAGCGAGCTGATCAAGAGCCGCATCGAGAAGTTCGAGGGCGCGGCCGAGGCCCGGACCGAAGGCACCGTGGTGTCGCTCACCGACGGCATCGCCCGCGTCCACGGCCTGGCCGACGTCATGGCCGGCGAGATGCTGGAGTTCCCCGGTGACGTCTACGGCATGGCGCTGAACCTGGAGCGCGACTCCGTCGGCGCGGTCATCCTGGGTGACTACAAGAACATCACCGAGGGTGACACCGTCAAGTGCACCGGCAAGATCCTGGAAGTCCCGGTCGGCGAAGGCATGCTCGGCCGCGTGGTCGACGCCCTGGGCACCCCGGTCGATGGCAAGGGTCCGGCCGAGACCAGCATCACCTCCCCGATCGAGAAGATCGCCCCCGGCGTCATCTGGCGCAAGTCGGTGGACCAGCCGGTGCAGACCGGTCTCAAGTCCATCGATGCCATGGTGCCGATCGGCCGCGGCCAGCGCGAGCTGATCATCGGCGACCGCCAGACCGGTAAGACCGCGGTGGCCGTCGATGCCATCATCAACCAGAAGGGCACCGGCGTTAAGTGCATCTACGTCGCGGTGGGGCAGAAGAACTCCTCGGTCGCCTCCGTGGTGCGCAAGCTGGAGGAACACGGCGCCATGGAGCACACCATCGTGGTCGCCGCCACCGCCTCCGAATCCGCCGCCATGCAGTACATCGCCCCCTACGCCGGCTGCGCCATGGGCGAGTACTTCCGCGACCGTGGCGAGGACGCCCTGATCGTCTACGACGATCTGACCAAGCAGGCCTGGGCCTACCGTCAGGTCTCACTGCTGCTCAAGCGTCCGCCGGGCCGCGAAGCCTATCCGGGCGACGTCTTCTACCTGCACTCCCGTCTGCTGGAGCGCGC
>PABG01000125.1 GCA_002699185.1 Gammaproteobacteria bacterium
GCAGGTGCGGCTTCCTCGGTCACCACCTGGCCGGACTCGGCCACCAGGTAGGCCAGCGGCCCGCCCACCGGCACGGTACTGTCCACCGGGGCGATGGGGCCGGACAGCCAACCTTCCTTGAACACCTCGACGTCCATGATGGCCTTGTCGGTCTCGACCTGGGCCACCACGGTGCCGCGTTCGATCCGGTCGCCGGGCTGCTTCTCCCAGCTGACCACCACGCCCTCGGTCATGGTGTCGGAGAGCTGGGGCATCTTGATGGTATGCAGAGCGCCTTCGGGCTCCTGACTACCCGTGGACGCTTGCGCAGCGGGCGGCTCAGCAGCAGCGGCGGATTGCTCCGGCGCCGCCGCTTCCTCGCCGCGGGTTTCAGCGGCGGCCGCCGCGGCCGGCGCCTCGGCCTCACCTTCCTGCACCTCCTCGCTGGAGGCGACGATATAGGCGATGCCTTCGCCCACCGGCACGGTACTGTCGACCGGCGCGATGGGACCGGACAGATACCCTTCGCGGAACACCTCCACATCCATGATGGCCTTGTCGGTCTCCACCGTGGCAACGATGTCGCCGCGGCTGATCTGGTCACCGATGTTCTTCTCCCAGCTCACGATCACGCCCTCGGTCATGGTGTCCGAGAGCTGGGGCATCTTGATTACGTAGGGATCTGACATGGATGATCTCTGATCAGTTGCAAGATACAGGATGCAAGATACAAGTCATCCAATGCGTTCTGTGGGTTTCGGACTTGTATCTTGTAACTTGTAACTTGTATCTTGTTTACTTGCCAAACATCTTCCGCACGGCCGCCACCACATCGTCGGGCTTCGGGATCGCCGCACGCTCCAGGGTGTGGTTGTAGGGCATGGGGACATTGGCCGCGGAGACGCGCACCGGCGCGGCGTCCAGCTCGAAGAAGCACTCTTCGTTGATAATGGCCATCACCTCGGCGCCGACGCCGACCGGGGCCTCGGCCTCCTCGACGATCACGGCACGGTGGGTCCTGCCCACCGAGGCGCGGATGCCGGCCCGGTCCAGCGGACTCAGGGCGTAGAGGTCGACCACCTCGGCCTCGATGCCGTGCTGCTTTGAGAGCGTCTCGGCCGCCTGCAGACACCAGTGCACCGAGATGTTGTAGCCGAACAGGGTGACATCCTTCCCCTCACGCGCCACCTCGGAGCCCTCCAGCGGATGGAAGTATTCCTCGTCCGGCACCTCGCCCTTGAGGTTGTACATCAGCTCGTGCTCATTGATGAACACCGGATCGTTGCAGCGCACCGCGGACTTGAGCAGGCCGTAGGCCTGTTTCGGGTTCGACGGGGTCACCACCCGCAGCCCGGCGATGCCCATGAACACCTTCTCCATGCGCGCCGAGTGCTGGGCGCCGAGCTGGTGCGCGGTGCCGCCGGGGGAGCGCACCACCACCGGGGCCTCGAGCTGGCCGCCGGACATGTAGCGCACCTTGGCCGCGGAGTTGAACAGCTGATCCAGCGCCAGCCAGGCGAAGTTGACCGACATGATCTCGATGATCGGCCGCACGCCCAGGAAGGAGGCGCCGATGCCCAGACCGGTGTAGCCGTTCTCCGAGATCGGGGTGTCGATGACGCGCTCGGCGCCATACTTGTCATACAGGCCCTGGGTGGCCTTGTAGGTGCCGCCGGCCATGCCGATGTCCTCGCCCATGCAGATCACGAGCGGGTCGTTGGCCATCTCCTCGTCGTGGGCGCGACGGATCGCTTCCCAGTACATCAGTTCTGCCATCAGTTCCTACCTCCGCGCACCCAGGGATCGTTCTCGGCCAGGGTGTATTTCTCCAGCTCCTGCACCTTGGGTTCGGGCGAGCTCTCGGCATGGGCGATGATCTCGTCCTCGATCTGGTCGAGAATCTCGGTGTCCATCGCCTTGTAGTCGTCCTTGGTGATCTCGCCGGCCTCGATCAGCCGGTCGCGCAGCATGATGATGGGGTCGCGCTTGCTCCACATCTTCTCCTCGTCCTTGGAGCGGTAGGCGTTGGAGTCGGACATGGAATGGCCGCGATAACGGTAGGTGAGCAGTTCCAGGAAGTAGGGACCCTTGCCGGAACGCACATGCTTGACCGCCTTCTGCGCGGCCTTGAACACCACCTCGATGTCCTGGCCGTCGACCTGGGCCGAGGGGATGCCGTAGGCATCGACGCGCTTGTACTGCTCGACCACGGCGGTGGAGCGGTCGATGCGGGTGCCGATGCCATAGAGGTTGTTCTCGCACACGTACAGCACCGGCAGTTCCCACAGGGCGGCCATGTTCAGCGACTCGTGGAAGGTGCCCTGGTTGTTGGCGGCATCACCCAGGAAGCAGATGGCGATGTCGTCGTCGCCCTTCATCTTGATGGCCTTGGCCATGCCGGCGGCCAGCGGGAAGGGGCCGCCGACCAGGGCATAGCCGCCCATGAAGCGGTGCTCGACATCGAATATATGCATGGACCCGCCGCGGCCGCGGCTGCAACCGGTCTCCTTGCCGAACAGCTCGGCCATCACGGCCTTGGGGTCGGCACCGCACTTGATGGCGTGGACGTGGTCACGATAGCCGGTGATCACATAATCCCGGCCCGGGCGCGCGGCTTCCATCACGCCGAAGGCGCAGGCCTCCTGGCCCGGGTACAGGTGCAGGAAGCCGCCGATCTTGCGCTCGACATAGGCCTCGTAGCAGCGTTCTTCAAAGCGCCGCGCAAAAAGCATTTCGCGCAGTAGCCGTTTCTTGTCCGCGACGTTCATGAAACTCCCTTGGATCTCACGCTGGGGATACCCTGAGCACGCCAAAAATGCGGCGCATCAGCTGGATATGGACGCGCAGGGAACACGCGCCGGGGTCCGCATGGGATACCCGAATCAAAACAAGCGCGATATGATCTGTGTTTTGTCCCGTCAGGTCAAGGCAGAAGGGCGGAGGCACGTCACAGTACTGAAGGAAAAAAACCTTCCAAAACAAGGGCGCTATCATTGCCGGGGACAGACCCGACTCGCCCGGCACGCGACCGAATCGGAGCCGTTTTATGCAACTCACCCTCACCCGCCCCGACGACTGGCACCTGCACCTGCGCGACGGCCCGGTGCTGGCCGACGTGGTCCCGCACAGCGCCCGCCAGTGCGCCCGGGCCATCATCATGCCCAACCTCAAGCCGCCCGTGGTGAGCACGCAGCAGGCGCTGGATTATCGTGAGCGCATCCTGGCCGCGGTGCCCGCAGGTGTGGACTTCACCCCGCTGATGACCCTGTATCTGACCGATAACCTGAGCCCGGAGGAGATCCGCACGGCCGCGGCCAGCGGCCATGTGCATGCCGTCAAGCTCTACCCGGCAGGCGCGACCACCCATTCCGACGCCGGAGTGACCGACATCAACCGCACCCTGCCTGCCCTGGAGGCGATGGCCGAGGCCGGCATGCCGCTGCTGGTGCACGGCGAGGTCACCGATCCGGACATCGACATCTTCGATCGCGAGGCGGTGTTCATCGAGCGTCACCTGGAACCGCTGCACCGGCGCCTGCCCGAACTCAAGCTGGTGCTGGAGCACATCACCACCCGCCAGGGCATCGAGTTCGTCCAGGGCAGCGGAGCCAACGTGGCCGGGACCCTGACCGTCCATCATCTGCTCTACAACCGCAACGCCATGCTGGTCGGCGGCATCCGCCCGCACTACTACTGCCTGCCCGTGCTCAAGCGCGAGACGCATCGCGAGGCCCTGATCGCCGCTGCCACCAGCGGCAACCCGAAGTTCTTCCTCGGCACCGACAGCGCGCCGCATCCGCAGACCGCCAAGGAAAGCGCCTGCGGCTGCGCCGGGCTCTATACCGCCCATGCCGCCATCGAGCTCTATGCCGAGGCCTTCGAGCAGGCCGGTGCCCTGGACCGGCTGGAAGGCTTCGCCAGCCATCACGGCCCCGACTTCTACGGCCTGCCGCGCAACACGGACAGCATCACCCTGGTACGGGAGCCGTGGACGGTGCCGGAGCGCTATCCGCTGGCGGACGGGAAGGTGATCCCGTTACGGGCCGGAGAGCAGATCGCCTGGCGGTTGCAGGGCTGAGCGCGGTTTACATACCAAAGATCCTTTTCAACGCAGAGGCGCAAAGGCGCAGAGGACGCAAAGCCCGTAGGCCGGAATAAGGCCAAAGGCCGTTTCCGGCAGAGGCACGGGGCTGCCGGGAACGCGCTACGCGCTTATCCCGGCCTACACCTCACTCCTCACGCCTCACCTCATACCCCGCCTCGCGCAGCAGCGCGATGATGCCCTCCTCTCCCGGCAGATGCAGGGCACCGACAGCGACGAAGGCGCCGCCCTCGCGCAGCAGCGGCCGCAGCCGCGCGACCATACGGTGATTGCGTTCACTGACAAACCGCTTCTGAAAGCGCTGTGCCAGTGCCGGGTCGATGTCATTCATCATGCCGTCGCTGAAGCGCTCCAGTGCATCCAGGTCCCCGCTCAGGTAGACCCGGCGCATTTCCTCGAACCAGGCGTCGAAACGCTCCAGGTTGTCCAGGGTATCGCGCAGGATACTGACCTGATCGGCCATGCTCATGCCGTCGAACACCGCGATCTGCTCGGCGGCCGTCTCCAGTCCCGTCACCGGCTTGCCCGCCGCCACGGCCTGCTGATACAGACGCAGATCGAGAAACATGCCGGTGCGTGAGCGCGGCAGCATCAGGGTGGAGAACACCATCCAGGGCTTGAAGCGGCGCAGCACCGGTTCGGGCACGCCATAGTCGGCCATGGCCTCGACCGTGCGCCGGTACAGCGGCGCTGGCAGCACGTCCTCGAGATCGCGCCCGGACTCGAACAGGCCGGCCTGGGCCGTGGACAGCATCGCGGTCTGGTCCAGCACCATCTCCAGCACCAGTCGTCCGGAACCGTCAAAGGCCCGCTCGACATCCGGCGGCAGCCGGGTCACCTCGGGATGCTCCGAATGCATGGTCCCGAACAGGTAGCTCGGCTCGACGCCCGCAGCGCTGATGCGCCACAGCCGCCCCTGCGCCTCTGCCCCGACAGGCAGCAGCCATGTCAGCCCCAGCAGCAGCCAGATCAGCGTGGCGCCCCACCCCGGAGCGGCGGTTGCCTCGGACTTCATTCGCATCATTCCCACTCTCCCGCAGCCTTCGTCCCCGGCGGCCATGATCGCAAATCCGTCCGGCATTGGGTATGCTGACACCATGTCAGCCCCCGCCCCCGTCTCCCCCATGTCGCGGCGTTTCCGCGGCTTCCTGCCCGTGGTCGTGGACGTGGAAACCGCCGGCTTCAATGCCCGCAAGGATGCCCTGCTGGAAATCGCTGCCGTCACCCTGCAGCTGGACGACAGCGGCCACATGACACGGCGGGAAACCCATGCGGTGCATGTCGAACCCTTCGCCGGCGCCAACCTCGACCCGCGCGCCCTGGCCTTCACCGGCATCGACCCCTACCACCCGTTCCGCTTCGCCAAGCCGGAAAAGGACGCCCTGGCGCAGGTATTCAAGCCGATCCGGCAGCAGATCCGGGAGACCGGCTGCACCCGCGCCATCCTGGTCGGGCACAACCCCTCCTTCGACCTGGCGTTCATCAAGGCGGCCGCCGAGCGCTGCAACATCAAGCGCAATCCCTTCCACCTGTTCAGCACCTTCGACACCGCCACCCTGGCCGGGCTCGCCTATGGCCAGACGGTACTGGCCCGCGCCGTGCAGGCCGCCGGCATCAAGTGGGACGAGGGCGAGGCCCATTCGGCGCTCTATGACGCCGAGCGTACCGCGGACCTGTTCTGCGCCATCGTCAACCAGTGGCGCGACTTCTGCGGCAGCGGCTTTCCCGCCGAGCGGGACTGGAACAACATCCAGGACAGCGGCACCCAGCCCATCAACACCCGCGAGGACCTGGACTGAGCAGGCGCGGCGGCGGTCAGCCCCCACCTGCACACAAAAAAAGGCGGACAGCCACAGCTGCCCGCCTGTCAGGCGACCGGAGAAGACCGCTTATTCGATGATGGTGAAGCCCGCAGTGCCCGGCAGCCGCGGCAGGCTCTGCTCGGGAAACTCGCCGGTGAGGGCGCCGAGGAAGGCCACGATGTCCTCGACCTGCTGCTCGCTCAGATCCTGATTGAGCTGGGTCTTCGCCATCACACGCACCGCCTCATCCAGCGTCTTCACTGAGCCGTTATGGAAATAGGGTGCGGTCAGCGTGATATTGCGCAGGGTCGGCACCTTCCACATAAACTCATCCGCGGCCTTGCCGGTGGCCTCGGCACGCCCCCGGTCGGCCATGAAGTCATAGCGCTCGACGTAGGGGTTGTCCGTGAACAGCGGGAACTTCATGAACAGACCGCCGCCGTCACGGGCCAGATTGGCGCCATTGAAGGCCGGCCCACCGTGGCAGGACACGCAACCGGCCTGCTTGAAGGCCTCCATGCCGCGCACCTGCTGTTCGCTCATGGCATCGCGCTCACCCTTCACATAGCGGTCATAGGGGCTGTTCGGCGTGATCAGGGTGCGTTCATAGGCGGCGATCGCCCGGGCCATGTTGTCCTCGCTGATCGAGTCCGGCCCGAACGCCTCGGTGAACATGGCCTCGTAGCCGGGGATGGCGCGGATCGCCTCGATGGCGGTATCCAGATCCTTCATCGCCATCTCGACCGGATTGATCACCGGCCCCTTGGCCTGCTCCTCCAGGTCGGCGGCACGACCGTCCCAGAACTGGGAGGCATTGAAGGCCGAATTCCAGACCGTGGGGGCATTGCGGGTGCCGGTCTTGCCGTGCACGCCCATGGAGACGTCCCGGTTGTCATCGCCGCCCAGCATCACGTTGTGGCAGGAGTTGCAGGACACGGTCCCGGTGGCGGACAGGCGCGGATCGAAAAACAGGGTCTTGCCCAACTCGACCTTGGCCGCGCTCATGGGGTTGTCCGCCGGCACCGGGGCCTGCTCCGGCAGCGCCTGCCATTCGGCCTGCGCCAGGGCCGGCACGCCCGCGAGGGCGGCGGCAATAGCTATGTAACCGACTGATGCTAATCTCATTATCCACTCCTTCATAGCATGAGTATATAACTAGATACTTATTTAGAATAAGTCTAAATTATCCTTGATCGGGTTGCAAGTGCCCGCCCGCCTTGTCTCACCGCCGGCAGCCGGTACACTGCACATACTCACAGGTATGAAGAGATCAGGTAGTTCAGATGCCCAGCGTTCCGGAGAAAACCCAGCAGATCCTGCAGGCCCATGCCGGCCTGATCCATCGGGTGGTACAGGCCTGCCAGAATCGTGACCTGCGACCCGAGGTCAACGAACTGTTGCGCCAGGCCGAACAGAACGAGTGGTATGACCTGGTGACCGCGATCCGGCGCATCCTCAAGGGTGAGCGCAGCCTCAATGCCTTCCGCGGACTGGACGAGGAGGACCGCGCCATCGTCGAGGCCATCCTGCGCGGACTGCAGGACCCCCGCACCCTGCCCGATCTGAATGCCCGGTTCGACGCCAATCTGGCCGCCCCGGGGCTGGCCTCACTGATCCATGCCGCCCGCACCGGTGATCATCAGGCCCTGCACACCATTGCCGCCATGGCCCATCAGATGCTGCAGGCCGGCGGCGACATGGCGCGGCTGGCCGGCCTGGTGCGGCCACTGGTGCTGGGCGAACGGGATCCGGACAAGCTGTGCGAGGGCCTGGGCGAAAGCGCCCGTAAACTGGTGCTGGACATCCTGGCGGAGTTGAGGAAGCTCGAGACGCATTAAGGCGCCACCAGACCCACGAAACGAATTAAGGAACCTCTGATTTATTTGCCTCTCCTCGTCATTGCGAGCGTAGCGAAGCAATCTCATCCAGCAGAATCAATCGGTTGGAGATTATTCGCTGCGCTCACCCCTTCGCACCCATAGGGCATAAAGGCGTTCTGCGCTCGCAAGCTCGCTTGTGCCACGGCGCTGCGCGCCTCGCAATGACGAATAAATCAGAGGTTGCTTAAAAAACAAATGCCGGAAACGGGCCGTGCGGCCCTTATTCCGGCCTACGGCTGTCATCGCGGCGAAGGCCGGGATCCATACACCCAGGAATATCGTTTCGTGGGTTGGGTGGGTTTCGTGGCGCATTACGCCCGCGGGAATTCCACCTCGACACTGAAACCGCCCAGGTCGGCGGATTGCCCGAACGCCATCTGACCACCATAGAGTTCAACCACGTCCGCGGCGATGGCCAGCCCCAGGCCATGTCCGGCCACGCCCTGCTCGTCAGCGCGCACGCCGCGTTCACTCAGATTGGTGCGGCGCTCGGCATCCACGCCGGGCCCGTCGTCCTCGATCCGCACCCGCAGACGCCCCTCCTGCCGCATGGCACGCACCCTGACCCGGCCACGCGCCCACTTGCAGGCGTTGTCCAGCAGGTTGCCGAACAATTCCATCAGATCCTGTTCATCGGCCTGCAGCGCCAGAGTGTCGGGAACCTCGCACTCGATCCGCAGCCCCTTGTCGGCATAGACCTGTCGCACCACCCCGATCAGGCCGTCGAAGACCGGTCGCAGGGCCAGACGGGCCGCGCTTGCGGAGCGGCCGGCCAGACGCGCCCGCCGCAACTCGCGCTCCATCAGGGCGCGGATCTGATCCAGCTGCTGCTGCAGCCGTTCGCGCAGCTGCGGTCCCCCCCCGGCGGGAAGGTGCTCCAGTTCCTGTTGCAGCCGCGCCAGCGGCGTCTTCAGGGCATGCGCCAGGTTGCCCAGGGCATTGCGCGAGCGCATCAACCGCCCCTGCAGCACCTCCAGCAGACGGTTGATCTGCTGTACCAGCGGATACAGTTCGCGCGGCACCCCTTCATCCAGCCGCGCCAGCTCGCCCTGCTGCAGCCGCTCCAGTTCCTGACAGGTCCGGCTGACCGGCGCGAACCCCAGGCGCAGGGCCCGGCGCTGGTAGGCCAGCAGCCCGATCAGCACCGCCAGCCCCAGCAGGGCGTAGATCAGCTGCAGCCGGCGGACATTGTCGTGGATGGGCGTCAGGTCCTCGGCCACGGCCAGCAGCAGGTCCCGGTCTTCCTTTATGTAGTGCCGCACCCGCACCAGCAGCAGCTGATCCTCCGGCCCGGTCTGGCGCATGAGGACCGTCTGTCCGGCCTCCAGGGATGGCAGGCTGAGCGCCTGGTCCCACAGCGAACGCGAGCGCAGCACCTGCCCGCCCGACTCGATCTGGTAATAGTGGCCGGAGAAGACCCGGTCATAGATGGGGCTGATGCGCGCCGGCCGCAGTCGCGGCGCCTGGCCGCTGCCCGGTGACCCGAACGCCACCAGCAGGCCCTGGGCATCATGCTCCAGCCGCGTACCGATGTAGTGCTCGGTCAGCAGCCGGAAGCTGTAGCTCGCCGCCAGACCGAACATGACATACATCAGCAGCAGGGCCAGCCCCAGACGCAGATTGATATGCCGCTGGATGGATTCCATGGTCAGCGTGCGGGGAAGCAGTAACCCTGACCGCGGCGGGTTTCAATCAGGTCCGCGCCGAGCTTGCTGCGCAGCCGGCGCACGTAGACCTCGATCACATTGCTGTCCTTGTCCGAGTCATAGTCGTAGACATGCTCGGTCAGTTCGGTCTTGGACAGAATATGATCCGGATGCAGCATGAAATAGCGCAGCAGCCGGAACTCGGTGCCGGTCAGCGCGTGGGTGACGCCGTCCGGCGTCGTCACTGCCTGGGTCGCCTCGTCCAGGCTCAGGCCGTTCACGCTCAGCCGCGCCGCGGCCCGCCCGCTGGCGCGGCGCAGCAATGCGCCCAGCCGCGCCTGCAGTTCCTCGACGTGAAACGGCTTGCCGAGGTAATCGTCGGCCCCCGCCTGGAAGCCCTCGACCTTCTCATGCCAGGCATCGCGGGCGGTGAGGATCAGTACCGGCGTATCCAGGCCTTCCCGGCGCCAGCGGCCCAGCACCTCCAGCCCGCTGCGCCCCGGCAGTCCCAGGTCGAGTATCACCGCATCGTAGGGCTCTTCCAGTCCCAGGTGTTCGGCATCGATGCCGTTGTCGCAGTGATCGACGGCATAGCCGGCCGCCTTCAGGTCCTGCCTGAGGCGGCCGGCCAGCGATGCATCGTCCTCGACCAGCAGCAGGCGCATGCTAGTGTACCCCGTCAGTCGTCATCGAACTCCGGCAGAGGCTCACCGGTACGGGCATCATAATACATGTCGTATACCCGGCCGTCGTCACGGAGCACCTCCAGTTCGTAGACCCAGATGCCGTCCTCCTTCTCCAGTTCGGCCTCCAGCAACTGGCCCGTCCGGTTGATGCCGGAGTGCTCGAGCACCGTCTGCAGGGGGAGGATCTGCCCCTGTCGTACCAGTTCCCTGATCTCGTCGTGATCATCGGCCAGCGCCGGTCCGCCCCCTGCCAGCAGCAGGCTGATAACCAGGGGAAGTGATGCCTTCTTGATAATGTTCGTCATGCTTGCGTACCTCCAGTCAGAGTTGCTCACATCCCTGTGACGGCTGCATTCCCTGGCAAATCATGTTTAGCCCGCATTTCTCACCACGGATCCACTGCGACCGCGTCGACCCGCGGTGAGAAATGCGGGCTAGTGGGTTTCGTGGCGCATTTATCTTGCCGGCTTGCGCCCGGTCACCATGGACCGCACCAGGTTCTCGCCGTGCAGCAGACTCTCGACGATCACGCCGGCCACATGCACCGCGACCAGGAACAGGGTGAAGTTGGCGAAGAACTCATGCACTTCCTCGACCAGGTGCCCGGTGCCCTCACTGACGCCGGCGAACATGCCGGCCAGCGGCCCCGCGCCCTCTTCCGCGCCATAGACGGCCAGGCCGAAGCCGGTGGTGGCCAGCAGGCTCGCCAGCAGCAGCACGATCATCAGGCCGCCGGCCGGGTTGTGGCCCAGGTAGCGCCGGGGATGCAGGGTCAGGACCTGCCTGAGATAGGCCAGCACCTCACGCGGCCGCTTCACGAAGTCGCCGAAGCGCGCATGGCGGGTGCCGATCAACCCCCAGAGCAGCCGGAAAGCCACCAGCCCCAGCACGGTGTAGCCGGCCAGGGTATGCAGATCCAGCCAGTCATCCTCGGTCAGATAGGCGGTGAAAAAGGCCATGACCAGGGTCCAGTGAAAGATCCGGACCAGCGGGTCCCAGACCCTGACGGTATCGGTTTGCATGATTCAGCCCTCCTGTTTCAACGGGACCCATTGTGACGGGCCGGCCTGAAACCAGGCTGAAAATCGGGATCTTCCGGAATAACCTATGGCGACAGGAACGCAGAGGTCGCAGAGACGCGAAGGCGCAGAGAATTGTTTTTTGTTTGCTCTGCGTCTCCGTGCCTTTGCACCACCTGCGTTAAAGTCGAGGTGGCTGGCACGACAGCCCGTAGGTTGGGCTGAGCAACGCGAAGCCCAACGTAACCCACGGCGGTATCTGTTGGGCTTCACTGCGCTCAGCCCAACCTACAACTACAAACAGGATTTCTTTGCGTCTCTGAGCCTCTGCGACCTCTGCGTTGAAGTCGCAACGCCTGGATCGCCAGCAAACGTCAGGCGACCTGGACGGGGATGTCGTGGCCGGTGCGGGTGATGCGGTTGTCGGCGTCGAGGTAGATCAGGGTGGGCTTGAAGCCGGCGGCCTCGGCCGTGTCCAGGATGGCATAGGTGCAGATGATCACCCGGTCGCCGGGAGCTGCCTTGTGGGCGGCGGCGCCGTTGACGGAAATGATCCCCGACCCTTCCTGGGCCCGGATGGCGTAGGTGATGAAACGCTCGCCGTTGGCCAGATTGTAGATCTGGATCTGCTCGTACTCACGGATGCCCGCCGCTTCCAGCAGGGCAGCGTCAATGGCGCAGGAACCCTCATACTCGAGTTCGGCATGCGTCACTCGGGCCTGGTGCAGCTTGGATTTGAGCAGGGTCAGGTGCATGGGAATGTAGTGCGGGATTCGTGGGGAAGGGAATTATCGCCCATCCTCCCGGATGGCGCAATCGGCCTCAGGCCCCGTCCGTCCCCGGGACGATGCGCAGGTTGTCGATCAGTCGGGCCCGGCCCAGCCAGGCCGCGGCGAGAACCACCAGTTCGGCATCATCGCGGCCGGGCAGGCTCAGGTCCGCTGCCCGCCGGATACTGACATAATCGGGACGGAAGCCGGCAAGTTCGAGTTGCTGCAGCCCCAGCTGCTCAAGCGCGGGAAAATCGCGGTCGCCCGCCCGCAGGGCGGCTGCCAGGCGTTCCAGGGCATGATGCAGCTGCGGGGCGACCCGGCGCTCGGCCGGCGTGAGGTAGGCGTTGCGCGAACTCATGGCCAGACCGTCGGGCTCGCGCAGCGTGGGGACGCCCTCGATCAGGATCGGCAGACTGAGGTCGCGCACCAGCCGGCGGATGACGATCAGCTGCTGGTAGTCCTTTTCCCCGAACACGGCCAGATCGGGTTGGACCATGTTGAACAGCTTGGTCACCACCGTCGCCACGCCGGCGAAGAAGCCCGGCCGGGACCGGCCGCAGAGAATGGCACTGAGCTCCGGCACTTCGACCCGGGTCATCTCCGCCAGCGGCGCCGGGTAGACCTCCTCCACCGGCGGCGCGAACAGCAGATCGACACCGGCCGCCTCCAGCCGGGCGCGGTCCGCGTCCAGGGTGCGCGGGTAGCTGTCGTAGTCCTCGTTGGGCCCGAACTGCATGGGATTGACGAACACGCTGACCACCACGCGATCGGCGCCGCGCCGGGCCTGCTCGACCAGCGACAGATGCCCGGCGTGCAGATTGCCCATGGTAGGCACAAAGCCGATGCGCTCGCCGGCGCCGCGCCAGGCGCGGACCTGTTCCCGCAATGCTTCGACAGTGTTGACTGTTTTCATGCCAGACCGGACCAATCGATAACGCGTAGGATGGGTGAAAGCGCGTAGCGCTGTAACCCATCGGCATCACAGGCGACGATGGGTTACGCTTTGCTCCACCCATCCTACGGGTTCAAACCTAGTTGAAACTCTCCGCCGCGGAGGGAAACTCCCCCGCCTTCACCGCCTGCACATAGGCCCGCAACGCGGCCTCGACGGAGCCGGCGCCGGCCAGGAAGTCACGGCTGAATCGCGGCCGCTTCCCCGGGGTGATGCCGAGCAGGTCGTACAGGACCAGCACCTGGCCGTCGCAATGCACGCCGGCGCCGATGCCGATGACAGGAATCTGCAAAGCCTCGCTGACGCGTCGTCCCAGCGCCGCCGGTACCGCCTCCAGGATCAGCAGACCGGCACCGGCCCGCTCCAGTGCCTGCGCCTGGTTCAGGATGCGTTCGGCGGCTTCGGGTTCGCGTCCCTGCACCCGGTAGCCGCCGAGCTCGCGCACCGACTGGGGCAGCAGACCCAGATGGCCACAGACCGGAATACCGGCCCCGCGCAGGGACTCGATCACCGCCAGCTGTGCCGGCGTCCCGCCCTCCAGCTTGACCATCATCGCCTCCCCGCCCTGAATCAGCCGGCGGGCATTGGCCAGGGCGTGCTCCGGGGTATCGTAGCTTTTGTAGGGCATATCGACGACGCGATAGGCATGGCGAGAGCCGCGGGCGACACAGGCGGCGTGATAGACCATCTGTTCGACCGTCACCGGCAGGGTGGACGCCTGCCCCTGCACCACCATGCCCAGGGAATCGCCGACCAGGGCGATATCCACATCGGCGGCATCCAGCCAGTGGGCGAAACTGGCATCGTAGGCGGTCAGGCAGGTGATCTTCTCACCCGCGCGTTTCATCGCCTGCAGCTGTTCCAGGGTGCGCGCGCTCACAGGCTCACCGGCATGGGATTGAAATAATGCCGGCCGCGCTGAACCCTGTGTACCTGGTCCAGCAGCGCCTGGTAATCCTCATCGCTGTTGACCAGGTCGATGTGCTCGGCGTTGACGATCAGCAGGGGCGCGGCCTCGTAATCATAGAAGAAGCGCATGTAGCCCTCGGACAGCCGCTCCAGGTAGGCGGCGTCGATGCTGCGCTCATGCGGCCGGGCGCGCTTGTGGATGCGTTTGAGCAGCACCTCCACCGGCGCCTGCAGGTAGATCACCAGATCGGGGCTGGGCGCATCCAGGGTGAGATGCGAGTAGACCTGTTCATAGAGCCGGTACTCCTGCTCGTCCAGGGTGAGCTGGGCGAACAGCCGGTCCTTCTCGATCAGAAAGTCCGCCACCCGCACCGGCTGGAACATGTCCGCCTGGCGCAACGCCTGCATCTGCTGGGCGCGCTGCAGCAGGAAGAACAGCTGGGTCGGCAGGGCGCCTTCCCTGGGATTGCGGTAGAAGCGCTCGAGAAAGGGATTGTCGTCGGCGCCTTCCAGCAGCAGGTCGCAGCCGAAGCTCTCGGCCAGCCGCTGTGCCAGGCTGGTCTTGCCGACGCCGATCGGTCCCTCCACCACGATATAATCCGGGCGTTGTTCCTGCATGGTTCCAGTTCTGTATCCAGGGTCGGCGTTCATTATGACAGGCCCGCCCTGCCGATGCAGCGCAGCCCGTCGGCCGGGCAGGCCCGCGCCAGTTCGAGCACACGCCCGAGCCCCGGCACCATCAGTTCGGGGGCGACCTCGGCCAGCGGATGCAGCACGAAGGCGCGCTGGCGCAGCCCGGGATGCGGCACGATCAGGCGCGCGGTTTCCAGTTGCAGGTCAGCGTAGAGCAGCAGGTCCAGATCCAGGGTCCGCGGCCCCCAGCGCTGCCCCGATCGCACCCGGCCGTGGGCCTGTTCGATCGCCTGCAGGGCATCCAGCAGCGCCTCCGGCGCCAGCGTGGTGAGCAGGCCGGCCACGGCGTTGACATACTCGGGCTGGTCGGGCGGCCCCATGGGCGGGCTGGCATAGAGGCTGGATACGTGCAGCAGGTAGGTCGCCTCGATGGCGTCGAGCTCATCCAGGGCACGGCTGACCTGTGCCGCCGGATCATCGAGATTGCTGCCGAGGCCGATCCAGGCGGTCGCGGTATCGATCTCACCCATGCTCGGATCTGGGCTTGCGCCGCCGCGGCCGGCGGCGTTTGCGCGGGCGGCCTGCAGCCACCCGCTCGGCGCGCGCCTCCGGCGCCTGCGTCTGGATCTCGGTCCACCAGTCGCACAGTTCCTGCTCCACCTCGCCGGCGGCGCACCGCAGCAGCAGAAAGTCATAGGCGGCGCGGAAGCGCGGATGCTCCAGCAGCTGCAGCGCGCGCCGGCCCTGGCGGCGCTGGAAACGCGGCTGCAGGGACCAGATCTCGCGCATCGGCAGACTGAACCGCTTGGGGATGGAGACATGCCGCGCCTGCTGCGTGACCACCCGCGCACCGCCGATCTGGATCGCCTGAATCTCGCTCATATCGGGCTGGTCCAGATCGGGCATCTCGCGGCGCATCGGTTCCCACAACAGGGCGGCGAACATGAAGGCCGGGGTGACCGGCTTGCCCTCGGCCACCCGGGCATCGGTACTGGCCAGGGCATGACTGATCAGGGTGTGCGGAAAGTGGTTCTCCTCCTCTGCCAGCACCGCCTCGGTCAGCGGGAA
>PABG01000126.1 GCA_002699185.1 Gammaproteobacteria bacterium
GCCCTGGTCGGCCGCCTTCTGGAACCATTTTGCCGCTTCTTCACCGTTTTTCTCGACACATTCGCCCTCCAGGTACATGAAGCCCAGGCCGTGTTGCGCCAGGGCGTGCCCCTGTTCGGCGGCGGCGCGCATCCATTTATAGGCCAGTTCGTCATTGCGGGTCATGCCCAGACCGTTCTGATAAATGATCGCCAGCCGGTGCTGGGCCTCGGCGTTGCCCCGCTGGGCGAAGGGGCTCAGCATCTGCGCGGCGCGGGCAAAGTGCTTGGCCTCGAACGCCGCCATGGCGCTGCTGAAATCGACGTCGTCTTCGAATGACATGGTGCCTCCAGAGAGTGCTCTCAGTCCGTGCAAACGAATAGTTTACCAAAATAATAAGGATTTAGAAAAGATGCGCCGGAGTCGCCTGAGACTTGATTTTCTGGCAGATTCCCTCTCAGCCCGCCCGGTTGACGCATCCCTCTATGGGGATATACGTCGGGCCCGGACTTGTCTGTATACTCCCCCACCCTGAAGTACAAGGGCCTGCTCTATGCTGGCGCGCCGATCCTGAATCCTCTGCAACCGCACGATTCCCTGGCGTCGGCTGCGGATGCGGTCCGGCAGACGCTCGCTTCGGGCACTGCGCCGACGCATTTTGACGCGGCAATCCGTTACCCCGCCAGGGATGACGACTGTCGTAAAATAGTGGAAAATACACGGCTAACCGAGATCGAGATCAGTTCAAAGATCAGAGAAGGAGAAGCAAGCATGAACCCGCATCAGGCATACTATGACGCAGTGACCAAGATGGAAGAGGCTGGCGTCGACAGCGAATTCATCCAGGGCTGGCAGAGTGGCTACTGGCTGAACCCCGAGCGCGAAGAGCAGCGCATCACCGACGCCTACAAGGCCGGCTACGAAAAGGGTCTGGAAAAGGATCCGACCGGTTTCGAGGCCTGGATCAAGAAGTAAGCCTCCGCTCCAGCCCGATCCGAGACCCGCGATGACTGCCTTTTCCAGGCAGTGATCGTGGGTTTTTTTATGTCTCGAAACCCTGCAATGCAGAATAATTATTCATTTTAATTACAGTGAATTGAATAACATTCTGAATGTCATGCCTCATCCAGGGCGCAGCCGTGCGCTATTGACCGGCCCGTCCCGGATAAGGTGTAGTTGAGCACAAACAGAACAGTTCCATCACAACAATAACAATGCTGGAGGGGAGAACTCATGTCAGAGTCCGTAGCGCGTCTGATGCAGACGCTGATGTTGCTGTGGGCGTGCGGGTTGCCGGCCGCCGCTGTCGCCGCGCCCCCTGCTTCCCCGACCTCTCCTGATACCCGGGGCTACGTTGTTCGCTTTCAGCCGGATGTCCTGCCCGAACAGGCGGCGCGGCAACTCGAACCGATCATCGGGGCCAGGCCGAGATACCTCTACCGCCACGCCATCCAGGGCATGGGCATCGACCTGCCCGCCGCCGCCGCCGAACGCCTGCGGCACCATCCCCTGGTCGCCGATGTGGAACAGGCGCGCAGCTTCGAACTGCATGCCCAACAGCTGCCCACGGGGATCGACCGCATCAACGCCGAACTTCATCCCGGCGCGGCCATCGACGGCAGCGAGACCCTTGCGGATGTCGACATCGCCATTATCGACACCGGCGTGGATCTGGATCACCCCGACCTCAATGTCCATCAATATGCCTACTGCTATCAGAAGACCCCGCGCTCGGGCAGCTGCAATACGGGCGACAGCCGCGCCGATGACCTGCAGGGCCACGGCACCCATGTTGCCGGCATCGCCGCGGCCCGCGACAACGGTATCGGCGTGGTCGGGGTCGCGCCGGGCGCACGCATCTGGGCACTGAATGTCTTCGGCACCGATCCCGGCGCAGGCACGGGGCTGCTGGAAATCATCGCCGCCCTGGACTATGTGATTGCCAACGCCGACCAGATCGAGGTTGTGAACATGAGCCTCGGCTTCACCCATGACGGCAGCGGCAGCAGCAACCTCAATCAAGCCATCGACAACACCCTCGCCGCCGGCATAGCCGTGGCAACCTCTGCCGGCAACGATGCCATCGATGTCATGTACACCAGCCCCGCCGATCATCCGGGTGTCATCACGGTATCCGCCCTGGCCGATGGTGACGGACGGATCGGCGCCCGGGGCAGCCTGGGATTCGTCTACACTACCGCCGATGGCCAGTGCACTGAGAAACAGGACGATTCCTTCGCCTGTTTCAGCAATCACGGTACCGGCGTGGACCTGATGGCGCCGGGCGTGAAGATCCGCTCGACCCATCTCGACGGCGGCTATGCCACCCTGCATGGCACCAGCATGTCCAGCCCCCATGTGGCCGGTGCCGCGGCCCTGTACCTGGCCGAACATCCGAATGCCAGCCCGGCCGATGTCAAGGCGGCCCTGATCGCCATGGGCGATCCCGCGCCCTGCGGGGCTTCCCTGTCACTGTGCGGGGATGATCCCGACGGCATTCAGGAACCGCTGGTCCTGCTCGCTCCGCATCCCGACACGGATGCCGACACGGTGCTGGATGACCTGGACAACTGTCCGGACGTCCACAATCCGGACCAGGCGGACAGGGATGGCGACGGCATCGGCGATGCCTGTGACAGCGACCGCGATGGCGACGGCATCAATAACGGAAGCGACAATTGCCCGGACACGGCCAATTCCGATCAACTCGATCAGGATGGGGATGGGATTGGTGATGCCTGCGACAACTGCATCCTGCAGGCCAATGCACCACAGCGGGATACGGACGGGGACGGCTATGGCAATCGCTGCGATGCGGATCTGGACAACAGCGGGTTCGTGAATCTGAACGACTTTGCCCTGTACAGGCAGCGGTATGGAACGGATGATGCTGATGCCGACTTCAATGGCGACGGCATCGTCAACCTGACGGATTTCGCGATATTCAGATCACTCTACGGAAGTCCGCCCGGACCTTCGGCGGGCATGCCGTGATGACGCTCCCTTTCGGTCAGTCTGTCGATATTAATTACAGCCCCATCCAGGGCTTACGCAGGGCCTGATCACCATCTCACTGAAATATATAAATAATAGTTATATCATTTCTATCCGCGAAACATCAGGTTGTCGAAAAGGTTAACATCCAGTGTGGGGAGAAATTTTTAACCTATTGTTTATAATAACTATTTATTTTGGGTACGGTTCCTGCAAGAACACGAGCAGCCGACAATAGAGTGATTACCTGAGGTGTGTAACAATGAAAAAAACCATCATGCGGATCGTCATGGGAACAACGCTGATCACCGCGTCCGCGGCACAGGCCGTCACCATCTCACTGGATCAGGCTTCGACTACCTCCGTGGCTGGCAGCAATTTCAGCCTGGACGTGCTGGCCGATTTTTCATCCACCGAAATCATCCAAGGCTCGGTCGAGTTCAACTTCGACTCGAACCTGCTGAGCTATACGGGTTTCAGCTGGAACAGCGACTTTCTCAGCCTGCTCGCTCTGGCCGAACTCGAGATCGAATCCAGCGACACAGTGAGTATCGGATTCGGCGTTGGTATAACCGACGACCCTCTGACGGGGCCAGGACACACCATCGGCACTATCAGCTTCGATGCACTGGCGACCGGCTCAACCTCGGTGAACATGGCCGTGAGCAGCTTCCATGGGGGTTATCTGGATCCTGACTTGAACATAGTCACCGCGTCCTTCAACAACGCCTCGGTGGACATCTCCGCCGTCCCCGTCCCCGCCGCCGTCTGGCTGTTCGGCAGCGGCCTGATCGGCCTGGCGGGCATCGCCCGCCGGCGCGCCTGAGGCGACCGCCTCAGGCCGAGGCCTCCTTCGGCAGTTCCGGCAGCAGGCTGGTGATCGCCCGTTTCATGGTCTTCATGAAGAAGGGCACCTCGATATCGATGATCTGGGTGGTGACCCACTTGCGCTGATGCTCGCCCAGCACCCGCGTGACCGCGTCGCCGAAATAGCGTGACATCTGGAAGCTGGGCTCGAAGTCGAAGAAGCCGAACTCGGCATAGCCGTCCATGCGGTCGTTGAGCAGTTCGATGAAGGGGGCGCGGTAGTCACCCGGGCCGCCGAGATCGCGGCCGTTGTCCTGCACATAGTCAGCCAGTTTCTTCGCCAGCGCATTGATGAAGATGCCCCGCTCCTCCTCGTCCATCCGGTTGTAGACGATCCGGTCCACGGCATGCAGCAGGAAGGCCAGGTATTCCTGGATCACCGTCAGGCGCTGCATCTGGGTGTCGGTCTGGAATCCCTCGTTCTCCAGGTTCAGCAGCGATTGCATGCACATGCGCCAGAGGGTGAAACTGAGCGCACTGGCCGTTTCCTCGATGGTGCGCTGCTTGTCCTTGTTGTTCCAACGGGTCTTGATACGCACGGAATAATTCCCCTGATTTACCGATGTATTTCAATAGGGTGAGCCGTCTTTTTAACGCGGATTCAAGCTCTGCTCGGCTTTGCATCCGGCCCGGCCCATGCTAGGATGCCAATAGTATACCATTTTACTCGGGATTTCACGGCAATCCGCCTCTGAGTACCCTAGTCTTGTTGGCGGTGGACCCGTTGCAGAGGATGTTGAAATGCAGGACGAGTGGCGCAGCCTGAGAGACTCGGTACAGCACAACTGTCACATTTCCGATGCCGCGCACGCCGGCGACTACACCCTGTGCGTCTACCTGATGAAGATGCGTGAATTCTACCGCTGGGAGATGGGCTATGCCTACGCCGATTCCCTGCCCCATGAGGAGGTCGGTGACTGGCTGCGGGCGCGGGAACAGCTGTGGGAAGATCTCGAAGAGAGTGATTTCGTCCACCTCCCGGTCGGGGATCAGGCCATCGACCCGCTGGAGGCCGAGACGGTCAACACCCGACTGCTTCCCGAAGGACTGGTCTATTCGGCCGGTTACGGCCAGCGGGCCAAGCCGCATTTCTTCCTCGGCCGGCTGGACCGGCACGAGGACACGGAGGAATACCGGCTGATCGTCGCCGGTGAGGAATTCGCCCGCGACCTCACTTCGCCCCCGGCCATGTCCCTGAACGGCACCATCTTCATCCGCCGCCAGGCCCTGCGCCAGATGATCTGGGAGAAGATGGAGGAATGGCGCTGGAACCGGCTGGACAATCCCATGGGCCGGGCGATCCGCTGCTACGACTTCGACACCGATCCCGACGGCGCCCTGGACGCCATGGCCGAGGGCCAGATCGATACCCTCATCCTGCACGAGATCGGCGAGGTCCAGTGCGGCCGCGAACTGGGTCCGGAGTGGGAACAGATGCTGGCCAGCTTCCCGCGCTCCAAGGCCGAGATCCAGGCGCGCGCCGTGCGCGACAACCTGGCCGATGCCCTTTCCACCCTGCCCCGGCTGCTGGACAAGGCCGATGCGGCCAGCCTGCACTTCTACTTCGCCACCCTGACCAACATGCGCAAGAGCCTCATGCCCAGCCTGGTCGAGGCCTACCAGACCTGGCACCGCGAGGGCAATGATTCGGTGCTCAAGCAGATCATCCAGCGCAGCCAGTCGCACTGGCAGCGGGTGGCCGAAGCTGTCCTGGATGACTTCCGCACCCACGGCCGCGCTGCCATGAACCGCATCCCCGACTTGATCGAGACCAACGCGCTGTAAGAGAATTGGCGTCTTCCCAGACCCGGTCGATTTCCATCATGTCACACGCCAACCTGCAGCGCGCTCCGCTGCGCACCATCACCGAGATCCAGCCCAACTCCTTCATCTTCGAACAGCGCAATGCGCTGCCGGACTTCATCTGCCAGGACATCATCCAACGTTTCGAGGCCCACCAGGACGAGCAGTACAGGGGCCGTATCGGCCAGACGGCGAACGAGGATACCGGGGTGAAGAAGACCACCGACCTGGTGGTCAGCGGCAAGCCGCACTGGAAGGACGTGGACAACAACCTGTTCCGTTCCCTGGGCATCGCCCTGCGCGAGTTCCGCGAGGCCTTTCCCTACTTCAAGGGCCCGTTCAAGGACATGGGCTACGGCATCCAGCGCTATGTGCCGGGCGAGTACTATCACTGGCACATCGACGGCGGCAGCCACGAGTTCAGCCAGCGCCAGCTGGTCGCGCTGTGGTATCTCAACGACGTGCCCGGCCCCGGCGGGGAGACCGAGTTCCTGTTCCAGCAGGTCAAGGTGCGTCCCGAGCAGGGCAAGCTGATCCTGTTCCCCCCTTTCTGGACCCATGAGCATCGGGCCGCGGAACTGCATGAAGGGGTCAAGTACATCGCCACCACCTGGGTGGTGTTCGCCTGAGTGGACTCCGATCTCCGTCTGAGCCGTCCCGTCAGCGATGCCGACTTCGAGCGCTATTTCTCCCTGCGCTGGCAGCTGCTGCGCGCACCCTGGGATCAGCCGCGCGGCAGCGAGCGGGATGAGTTGGAGGCCGATGCCTTCCATCTGCAGGTACAGGACCGCAACGGCACTCTGATCGGCATCGGGCGCCTGCACCGGATCGATGACACGCGGGGCCAGATCCGTTACATGGCCGTGGTCGATGCCTGGCGCGGCCGCGGCGTCGGCACGGCCCTGCTGCAGGCGCTCGAGCAGCAGGCGCGGGACTGGGGACTGGAGGAAATCCGGCTGCATGCACGGCAGGCCGCGGTCGACTTCTATGCTCGTCACGGCTATTCAATGGTCGCGCCTTCGCACACCCTGTTCGGCAGCATCCCGCATTTTCTCATGCGCAAGCCGCTGTCATGACCCCGCTCGACCTGACCCTGCTGGTTCTGCTCGCCTTCGCCGGCAGCTTCATCCAGGCCCTGACCGGCTTTGCCCTGGGGCTGATCGTCATGGGCCTGGCCAGTCTGCTGGAGCTGGCGTCCATTCCCTTCCTGGCTGCGGTAGTGAGCATGATCTCGATGGCCAACGGCGCCTGGGTCCTGGGCCGGCATCCCCGGGCCATCGACTGGCCGCAGCTGGGCTGGATGACACTGGGGCTGGCGCCCATGATCGCGCTGGGCATGGCCCTGCTGGCCTGGATGAACACGGCCATGCCGGTGCTGCTGCAGCAACTGCTGGGGGCGGTGATCCTGGCTGCGGCACTGGTGCTGTTCTTCCGTCCGCATCCCCTGCCCCGTCCCTCGGGGGCGGCGGCCGGGCTGATCAGCGGCGCCGCCGGCGGAGTGCTGGGCGGTCTGTTCAGCACGGCGGGACCGCCGATTGTGTTCCACATCTACCGCCAGCCCTGGGACATGGCGCGCATCCGCTCGACCCTGCTGGCGATCTTCTTTCTCAGTACGCTGCTGCGCCTGGTCGTGCAGATCCTGCGCGGCGAATTCGAGCCGGCCATGCTGGAAGCCGCGGCCTGGTGCCTGTTCCCGGTCCTGCTGGCCGCCCAGTTCGGCGCCCGCCTGACCCGGCATGTGCCCATAGTCCAGATGCGCCGGCTGGCGTTTGCCCTGCTGGCGGTTTCCGGGCTCGGACTGCTGCTGGTACGCGGCTGAAGGCAGTCGCTTCACTCGCTGATACGGTCACGCCCCGCGTGCTTGGCACGGTAGAGAGCGGCATCCACGGCATTGAGCAGCTGATCCCGGTCCTGACCCGGTGCCAGAGCGGTCAGACCGATGGACACCGTCACCCCGGGCAACGGACGGCCCTGGAAGTCCCGCACCGGATGCTCGCGCACCGCCTGGCGCAACTGCTCGGCAATCCCGTGGGCAGCGGCGAGATCGACCCCCGGAAACAGGGCGACGAACTCCTCGCCGCCGAAGCGGGCCGTGGTGTCGGCCACCCGCAGCCCACCCCGGATCGCCTGGGCCACGGCCTGCAGCGCACAATCGCCCGCCAGGTGACCGTGGGTGTCGTTGTAGTGCTTGAAGTGATCCACATCGAGCATCAGGATCGACAGCGCCTCGCCGCTGATATTGCAGCGCTGGATCTGTCGATCCAGCATCTCGCACAACCAGCGCCGATTGTGCATGCCGGTAAGCGGGTCCACCCGGGCATCATGCTCGAAGGCACGCTGCATGCGCAGGCTCTCCAGGATCACCTCGTTGTCGTAGCGCAGCCGGCTGGACAGGGTGCGCATGAGGTTGCGCGCCACCATCGGGGCCATGCCGATCAGTTCCCACAGGGTACCGGATTCGATCACCAGCAACCGGCAGTCGGTATCGGCCACCACCCTGGCCGAGGGCTGACCGCCATCGATCACGGACATCTCCCCGACGCACTGGCCTTCCATCAGGTAGGCCAGCGCCTGGTCGTCCTGGCCGGGATTCCGGACCTGGGCAAAACCGGAAATGATGATATAGACCGCATCGTTGTGGCGGGCCGGGTCCAGCAGAGTCTGGCCGGCGAAGACCCGGACGATCTCGCAGCGTTCATTGACCCAGTGCAGCACATTGAGCGGCACCCCTTCGAACAGGGGCATGGTCGCAATCAGGTTGATATTCTTCGTGCTGTTCTCTGCCTGCATATCCGGTATCCAGCATGTATCTGATGCCAGTTTGTCAGATTACACGCGGTATTCTGTGGACTGGGGCACAAATCCCCGCCGCGAAATGGCCGGAAAAGCCAGGGGGCTGGCGAGGGGGAGCGGCCGGGGTTTGGGGTCAGTCCGGGCAGATGGCGCCCTGCTCGCGGGCAAGGGCATGGATGGCGGCAGTGGCCGGATAACCCGGCGCACCGCTCTGGAGAAAAGCCTGCCATTCGGCATACAGAGCCGCCATCCCGGGATCACTGCCCTGGCAGCCCAGTACCGTGATCACCGCCTCGCCGAGCCTCCAGGGGCCTTCGCCGCGGATCCCGCCGCGAGCCAGATGAATGGCCCGCGCGGCCGGACGATGCAGGTGCCAGAAGGGCTCGAAATACAGGATGCCCTCGGGATGGGCAAAGCGCTCCACCATGATATGGCGGGTGCCGTCGGGGTGACGGATCAGCAGCGGCGCGGTGACCTGCAGCAGTTCGGCCATGGTTCAGGCGACATCGAAATCGTGCTCGGTCATGTCACCTTCGAGATTGAGGTGCACGGTCCTGATGCCGGGCATGCGTTTGAGCAGGTAGGCGGACATCATCATGCCGAGACTCTCATTGTGGCTTTCCAGTGCCGTGAGCAGCTTGTCGGCGACGATCTGGCAGCGCATGTAGACATCGGGGTCGTCCACCCAGGTGCGGCTCATCTGATAGCCGCGGCTCATGTCCTCGTCCA
>PABG01000127.1 GCA_002699185.1 Gammaproteobacteria bacterium
AAGATCCCCGTGGACGGGCGCACTGATTCTATGTTAGGAGACAGACCCCGGTCTCGCCCGGCGGTGTAGACCGCCGCGCCGTCACCGAAGCGGATGTCACCACTGGCGGCGAGCTGGAGGTCTCCACTGCCGGTGCGGATCCGCACGGCCGGATCCAGTACCAGATCGGCGACATCGGGCCCGGCGGCCAGGGGGTCGGCTGCGCTCGCATCGGCACCGGCCACCAGGTTGAAGCTCCAGGCGAAGGGATTGGTATCCAAGCGGTCGGGCAGACCGGGCAGGAAGAAGCCGAACCCGGGGTTATCGAAGAAGGAATCGCTCAGATCCCCCTGCAGGCGCAGCTCATCCGCCGCGCGCAGGGTGAGATGGCCGGGCCGGCCCGGATCGGTCGCGGTCTGACCGAAGTGCCAGCCGCCGGCGCTGGCCGCGCCCTGGAAGTCCCAGTCGTCCGCCAGCACCAGGTCGCCGGCGCTCTCCACGCTCAGGCCGGGCAGGACGGTGAAACCGCCCACCGAGGCGGGCACGGCCTGCAGGAAGGCCTCGGTCTCGGCTCGCCAGGCGCTGATATCGGCGGCATCGATCAGCGTATCGTCAATGCGCCGGGTGGCGATGAGTTCGGCCCGGGCCACACCGGTCAACTGTGCATCCAGGCTGCCGGCGACCAGGGTCTCGGTCTGGCCGTCCTGGTCGCTGTCCAGCCGGCGGGTATGCACCCGCACCACGCCGTCGCGTTCGGCGGGGGCCCGGACCAGGAAGGGATCCGACGCCGGCGCGGCTGCCCCGCCCCGGGTGTCGAAGCGGGCGCCGCCGGCGATCTCCACCCGGTCACGCAGACCATCCGGGTCATCGCCATCGGCATCCAGGGCGATCAGGTCGATCTCGCCGCCCCTGGTATCCGGGCGCGGGGCGCCGTTTGCCGCGGGCGCACCGGTGGCGCGCAGCACGGCGGTGGACTCGATGTCGAGCCGGTCACCCGCAGCCAGCAGGATGCGGCCACCGTTTTCATACACGCTGTCCGGCACGAGCCCGGAGGCGTCCAGGGTGCCCGCCACCCGGACATCCCCGGTATCGGATACCGCGCGCAGGCTGTGACTGCGCAGGGTCTCGCCGGCCCCGATCAGGATGGACTGTTCGCGCAGGCGGATGTCACGGCGGACGCTGAAGCCGCTGCCGAGGAGATCGTTGAGTGCGCCGAAGGCACCGGCGGATGCGTCACCGGCGACATCGAGCCGCCGGGCATCCAGGATGAAACCGCCCCCGCGCAATCCGGAACGCAGTTCGGCGTCGTCGGCGATCCGGAACTCGCCCGCGGGCGTATCGATCCGGATGGTGCCGGCCCATTCCCCGCCGGCCGTACCCGGCGCGACATTCAGTACCACCCCGTTGTCCACGCGCACGTTGCCGGTGTCGGCACGCAGGAGGATGTCCCCGCCGGGGGTTCCCACCGTCTCCGGGCCGAAATCCAGGTCGCGGCCACCGACATCGATGATGGCACCGGCACCGAGCACCAGATCGTCGCCCGCCACCGCCGCGGCCGGGTCGCCGGTCTGCTGCAGCGTCAAGCGACCGGAGGGCAGTACCGTGCGGCCGCTGTAATGGACGGCAGTGCCCTCCAGTCGCAGGGCTGCCGCGAGCCCGGTGCCGGACGGCAGCGCGGCCGCGGCATCACCACCGCTGATTGCGAGTGCGCCGCCCCGGGCGCGGATGGCACTGTCGGCGCCGGCCGCGCCGGCAATCACAGGTGTGTCGATGGTCAGCGGCGCTTCGGCCCTGAGTTCGCCGGTGCCGGAGACCAGCAGCGATTCACGCGCCTGCGCCGTTACCCTGCCGAAGCCCTGCAGGGCGAAGTCACCCGCCTCCAGGCGCAGGCGATCGGCCAGCAGTTCCAGTCCGCCGGCCGCCGGCGCCAGACCGACCTCGGCCAGGCTCCCGCCGCCGCTGTTGCCCAGCCGGATCTCGCCGGCGTCGAGACCGACGGTGAGGCCGTCATTGTCACGCCCGACAAGCCCCTGTGCATCCAGTTCAAGGCGGTCGAAACTAATGTTATTTCCCGTCGCCGGGTCCGCCAGTTTGCCGAACACCTCGATGGTCGTGCCGGAACGCAGCACCAGGTCGCTGCCGGCCAGTCCCGCCAGGTTGGCATTGGACAGGATCAGGCCGTCACTCAGACCCCGGCCGTCGGTCTCGCCCAGACTGATGCCGGCCGCGCCCAGGCTGACCCGGGCCCCATCGGCGGCCTCGATCCGTCCGGCGATCACGGCATCGCCCGCCACATCGGCAACCACGGCGCCGGTCGCCTCCAGCCGACTGCCGGCCGTCACCTCCAGCTGCCCGCTCGCCGTTCCGGTCGGGCTCGGCCGTGACAGTTCGAGCCTGCGATCCGAGACCGCCACCACCGCGGCATCGCCGTTGCTGCCGCCGTCGCCGGCGACAATCAGGGTTTCGCGCTCGCCACCGGCCTCGCGGCTGGAACTCAGACGGGTCGAGGCGCCACCGGCTTCACCCACGCGCACCTCATCACCCACCAGGATCAGTTCGGGTACTTCAAGCTCCACGCCGGCAGCGACCTCGACCGCATCGGCGCGCGCGCTGATCACCAGGCCGTCAGGGGAGACGCGGCGGCTGCCGCCGATCAGCAGGCTGTCCGCCCCCAGAGCTTCGAGCTGCGCGGCCAGCAGTTCGATGCCGTCCTGCCCGCTGGCCTGTTCCCGAATGCGGATCGCATCCGCCAGGATATCGACCTGCGAGCCCAGACCCTCGCTCGCCCCGCCCTGCGCCAACCGGCCTTCCAGCCGCAGCGCCGTACCGGCTTCCAGACTCAGGGTACCGGCATCCTGCGGCCGCCGGGCATTACCCTCGCCGTAGAACTCCGCCAGTGCCGTCTCGCGGTATTCGGCGCGCTGGCGCACCTGCGCGCCAGTCTCGATGGCAAAACCCTGGCTGCGGCTGGCAACGGCATCGCTGCCGGCCACGCCGTAACGGCCGCTCAGCACTGGTGCGCCATCGGCGCGCAACCGACCCGCGCCGGCCGTGAGGTCGCGGGTTCCGGCCACCGGCGTGACCAGGTAGCCGCCGAACAGGGCATACCGTGGCGGCAGGATGGCATACTCACCCGCCGGCAGACCGGCGATGCCTTCATCGAGCAGCAGGGTATCGCCACTGGTGAAGCCCTGAATGGCCTCGGCGAGCGGCGTCTCCAGCGGATCGTAGGGGGCGAACTCGCCGGCATGCGGCACGATGGCGAAGGCGGGGTTGGGGATGGTGCTGTCGTCGGCGCCGATGTCGGCCAGCAGGATGTCGCGGCTGCCGCCGGGGCCGGGCACGAACTCGGTGGCGCGGGCCTCGGTACCGCCGCGCAGGTCGAACACCGCATCCGGATTGATCTGAATATCGGGAGCGCTGAGGTGCATGCGCTGCTGCGGCAGGGCACGTTCGAACGCGGCCGAAACCGATTCCGTGAACACGATGTCGCCGTCGTCGTTCAACCGGTTGGGGAAGACCAGCGAACCGTCGGGCTGGGTACGGAAGAAGGGCGCCTGCACGTCCTGTGCCGAGGTCGAGGTCAGGCTGGCAGCGTCGACCAGCAGCTGCGAATCCGCCTCCAGCGCGATTTCGCCCAGCGGTGCGAACAGGTTGCCGGACTGACGGATCCGGTCCGCGGCAAGGCGCAGCCTGCTGCCGATGGACAGTGGAATATCCGTCAGCGCAGCGGACGGGCTGTGGATTTCGATGGCGCCCCCGGCACCGACGACCTCGAGCGCGAACTCGCTCAACGTGGTCGCATGCACCCGCTGCGCGTTCAGGTGCAGGTCGCCGGCGCTGCGCAGCAGGCCGGTGAAGTCATCACTGTTCACCACCCGCACACCGCGCAGACGCACATCACCTTTGGCGTTGACATCGATCGCCGGCGTGCCCGGGCCTCCGAAACCGCGGGTCACCAGTTCGCCGGCGAATTCGACCAGTTCACCGTCCACCCGCAGCCGGCCGGCGCCGGCGCTCGGGTCGAGGCTCATGCTTACGCGGGCGGCATCGTCGGCATTGTTTTCCACATCGCCGCCGGCATCGAAGCGCACGGCCGGCGTGGCCCCGTCGAGTCGCACCCGGGCAGCGGTGGAACCGAGCACAACATGCGGCGCGGACAGGTCGACCCTGGCCGCCCCGGTGGTGCGGATCACGGGGGCATCCAGCCGGATGCGCCGATCCAGGCCAAGCGCGGTATCGCGGGTGAATTCGATCACCGGGATGGAATCCGGCCGGTCGGGCACATTTTCGTTCACTGCCGAGGCCCGCACACTGAGATCGAAGCTGTCGAAGCCGCCCGCGACGAGTTGGCTGACCGGGACGTGGGCGGTGCCGATCAGGGCATCCGGGAGGGTGTCCGTGGCGCCGGGCAAAGTGCCACTGAAGTCCTCGAAGCGCACCACCGTCTCACCGCGATGGAAGAAGTCCACCACGTCCGGGTCCGGCGCGGCAGCGCCGCGGCTGTTCGGATCCAGCCGCAGCGACAGGCTGCCCCCCGGAGCATTCAGCCGGTCCCGGGCGCTCAGGGTACCGGTATATATGAGGCTTTCCGCCGCGCTGAGCTCGATGCTGCCCGCCGCCCCGGCCACCTCGCGGCGGCCCAGCATGCCTCCGGCCCCGAGATCGAGCGTGCCGACCGCGGCATCGACACCGATATGCGCGCCCGCCTCGGCCAGGAGTGAGCCCTGTTGCGCCCGCAGGCTGACCCGGCCGGCATCCAGCACCTCGCCGATGCGCCGGCCGGTGGCGCTGACCGGATCGACGCGCACTGCGCCCGCGGCCAGCAGGGCGGCATGGGGGCCGAGCCAGATCCGGTCCTGGATGCTTGCGCTGTCGCCGGCGCCGTCGAGCAGCACCTCGATCGTGCCGGCCGGGGCACTGACGGTGCCGTCAATCAGGATATTGGAACCGGAGGTCAGGCGGATGTCCGCGCCGGGCTCGGCCAGCAGACTGCTGTTGCTGCCGAGCACCAACTGCCCCAGATCGCCGGAGGCCAGACGCAGGTCCACCGGCGTGCGCTGGAAGGCCGGGAGTCGTTGCGCGCGGGTGAAGACCGCGACCGAATCTGCCGATGGCAGCCGTTCGAACGGGCTGTCGTTGGAGCCCGGATTCATGGCCGCGGGGGCATCCGCCGCGGTCTGCAGCTGCAGGGCAGCCACCGGGTCCAGGACCGGTGTGGCCGCGATCAGCGCGGCCTCGGTCCCGGCCGCCACTTCGAGATCATCACGCAGAGCGGTGAGATCGAAGGCCTGGAACCCGCCGCGCTGGAAGGTATCGGCACCGACGGTCAGCACCGGTTGCGCCCCGGTGGTCGGCACCTGCAATCCGAACTGGCGGCTGCCCTGCAGCCTGTAGTCACCACTTGCATCGGACCCGGCACCGGCGATGCGGATCCGGCCGGCCTCGACGGCCAGCCGGCCGCCGCCGCCCATGCCGAAGCCGCGCAACTCGCCCGCCAGGTCCAGCCGCGACTGCAGTCCCAACTCGCCCGAGGTCCAGCCCTGCAATGCGATGCTGCCGCCGCGACCGGCAGCGAAGTCGCCGTCGGCCCCCAGATGGGCGCCGCCGTCCACATTCAGCACAGCACCGGCACCGACCTCGATGTCGCGTGCCGAGCGCAGCAGGATGTCGCCGCCGTCGGTCACGATCGGCGCTGTGGGCAGCTGCGGATTGACCGCAGCGCTGTCGTTGACCCAGCGACCGCTGACATCGAGCTTGCCGCCGACATTCACCCTGGCATGTTCCGCCGTCGGCAGCAGCGCGCCGAGGCTGCCCAGATCGCCGAGATCGGCGGCCGAACGACCGCTGCGCAGCGCCTCCAGTGCCACGCGGCCACCGGGTGCGCTGACATCGGCCTGCATCCAGACCTGCGTGCCGAGCAACTCCAGATCACTGAAGGCGGGCAGCGCGAGATCCCGGTTGACGATGATGCGACCGGCGTTGTCGATGTCGATCCGGCTCACACCACTGCCGGCCAGCACCGCCGGATCGAGCACGAAGGCGGCACCGGCACCGGCGGGATGTCCGTCCAGCGCCGGCAACGCCCCATCACTGCCGATCACCAGATCCTGCAGATTGATGTTGAGCTTCTTGATCACCAGTTCGCCGCCGCGCGGCAGCTGATCGAAGTCACGCATGACCGCAGCGAACCGCTCACCGCCGAGATCGACGGGCTGGCGGCGTTGATTGCGTCCCACCGTGGTGCGGGCAATCAGATCGCCGTCAAAGCGCAGGCCCGGCGCGGTCAGCGTGAGCGTTCCGGCATCCTTGCCCTCGACGTAGCCGGGCTCGAAGCTGCCCCGGCTCATGCGGAAGGCCTCGGTCACACCCCACTTGGCATGCTCGATCTCGAGCTCCCCCAGCACGCCGGCATAACTCAGATTGGGATCCGCCTCAGCGATGTCCACGACCCGGCCGTCCCGCGTCACCAGTTTGCTGGTGCTCAGATTGGCACCCGTGCTGGTCACCGCGCCGCCGCTGATATCCAGGGTGGCGCCCGATTCGACCTCGATGCGCCCGCGTGATTTCAGTTCGATCCTGCCGCCCGCGGACAGGCGTTCGTTCACGCCCCGCTGAATGGCACCACTGGTATCCACATTGAGAAAACCGGCGCCCTTGCGGACATCGATCTTCAGTGTCTTGCCGTCGAGTACCCCGTCCCGCTGCTGCGGTGCATCGGCCAGTTCGTTGCCGCGGGCCTCGATCTCGACCAGGTTGCGTGCCACCGACACCTCGGTGGTGTCATCACCGGAGACGTCGATCACGGCCCCCGACTCGAGCCGGATCCCGGCACTGGAACCCTCGGGATCGGCCGCGGTGTCGAAACTCGGCTGTTTCGGCTGGGCGTTGGCTTCGACCACCACCTCACCACCGGTGGCCGTGGTACGCGAGCCGCGCTCGAACAGGATACGCTCACCCTGAATGGTGATGCGCGACAGGGCCTGTGCCTGGGTATCGGGCGCGGTGGCGGGATCGGCATCCGCCACCACCTCGGTGACACTGCCGGTGCCAAGGCGCACCTCGCCGGCACGGGCCGCCACCGGACGAAAACCGTCCACCTCGTTGCCGCTGATATTGCCGGCAGCGGTGCCGTTCATGTCCTGGGCCACCAGGCGCACACTGCCATTGAGCGAAACGCTGGTCGTGGCACGCGCCAGCCCCTGCTGGTTCACCGCCAGCCCCAGCAGCGAGACATCGCCCCGCTCGGCCACCAGTTTGCCCAGGTTGGTCACCTCGCCACCGGTCTTTACGCCCACCAGCAGACCACGCAGGGGGTCGTCCTCCCCGGCCGGGGCGATGTAGACCTCGTCTTCCGCGGCGGCGAGTATGATCTGGCCCTCCGGCGACTCGATCTCGCCGGCATTGCTCACCCTCGGCGCGAGCAGCATCACCCGGCCGTTCCTGCCGGAGCGGATCTGCGCGCCCGCCTCCACCCGTATCTCACCCATGGGTCCGCCGGCAGCAAAGGCCGCCGGATTGCCGTCCTCATTGATGGCGTTCTCGAAGCCGACCTCCTGATACAACTCATCATCGATATCCAGCGTGGACGCGACCAGGCTGCGGGTGTCGACCCGGGCGTTGGGGCCGAACAGCACACCGTTCTGGTTGATCAGGAATACCCGGCCATTGGCGGTGAGTCGGCCGTCGATCACGCTGGGCAGATCAGCCGTGCCCAGCACCCGGTTGAGCGCAATGGAGGAGGCGCGCGGCTGATCGAAGATGACCTCATTGTCCTTCGAGATATTGAAGCTTTCCCAGTGCAGGGTCGCGCGGTCGGCGCTCTGGTCGATCCGCAGGCTGCGGCCGCCGTAGGCATTGGCGAAGGGCTGGCCGGGCAGGTTGGCACCGTCGAAGCGCACCACCGCGCCGGTCTGGTCGCGCAGCACCACGGGCAGGTCGTCGGCGAGCACCGCCGGGGCCGGCGTCAGGCCGACCAGCAGTCCGGTCACGCCCGCGCGGACAGCGGCCGTGAGCGGCAGGCCGCGTCGGCAGGCCTGGCCGGGGGATTCTGTATCGTGTTTTTTTGTTGTACGCATAAGCTGCATCATTCAACGCAGGGCGCGCATGGCGCACCAGTTTCAGGACAACCCCGCTCTTCACATGACCGGCGCTTGTTCATGCACACCTGTCGCGGTGCACATGAAAAAGCGCCGGGCGAAGCCGCGTTGCACGGCCCCGCCCGACACTCCCTTGCGGGTGGCTTCAGGTGTATGTCACACCCTCATCCTTACCGGACCGCACCCAGGTCCTGGCAGCTGTCAGGCGCACCCGTCAGGGTCTGACGTGCCCAGGGGGTCTCCGGATTGGAGCCGTCGTAGGCCGCAGTGGCGCCGGCGACCGGGGTCACGTAACCGCCCTGCCAGTCATCGGCATCACCCTTGGTGCCATTGGGGTCGACCACCAGGGTTTCATTGACGGCCTTGATGGCGGAGGCAGCCACGGCGTTCCAGACCTTGAAGTACTCCTTGGCCACGGCCTTCTCGGTGGCATCGGCCGGCGTGGTGCGGATGCCGCCGGTGCGCAGATCAGGCTCGCCATTGACGACGCGGTTCTGGTAGGACAGGTAGTAGACATCCTTGTACTCGCCGGAGATGGCGTTCTCCAGCGTCGGCGCCACGCCGTCCACCTTCACGAAGCGGTAGGCCAGGTTCAGCTTGGTGTTCTTCTCCAGCGAGTTGTAACCCATACCGTAGGCGGTGAAGGGCACGCCGCCGTTGTCATAGGTGATGCCCAGCGGGTGATCGCCGGAGGCCGTCTGCACCACACCGGCAGTGGGATCCAGATCCTTGCCGGGAACCACGGAGGAGTCACCGGTGCCGAAATTGGCTGCATCGGTCTGCGGCAGGCCGGCAAAGTCACCGTCGAAACCGTTGCCGGTACCCAGCGCATTCAGGCAGTCGTCCATGTCGGAAGAACCGCTGTTGGCATACATGCCGACCAGACCGATACCGGCGAAGGAGACACCGTCGTTCTGCTCAACCATGGACAGGTTGGAGCTGGCACGGCAGTTGGTGCCCAGGAAGTTGATGGAGAACTGGGCATGGGTACCGGAGCCGTTGGTGCGCTTGCACAGATGCACATTGTTGCCCTGGTTGACGCCGCCATTGAAGGTGGTCGGGTTCAGCGGCAGACCATAGGGCGCGGCATCGGCCCAGGATGTGACCTGACCGAGGAACACGGACTTGATGAAGGCCGACGGCAGGCTGGGCATGCAGCGCACGGCGTCGCGCTCGGCACGGGTCGAGCCCTGGGTCACGGCGCAGTCGGCGGGCAGCATGCCGGCGTTGGCCTGGCTCTCCACCAGGTCGTCGTACATGGGCAGGGTCACGGCAGTGCCGAAGAGCAGGCCGGGGCCGGGCTTGATATCGAGATTGCCCTTGTCCTCGAATTCCTGGGTCGGACGCTGCGGCACGCCGAGGGGCTCGGTGCCGGCACTCAGGGCCAGGGGACCGACGAAGGGCGCCGGCTCGATGTCGGAGATACCGGCATCCGGATCCTGGTTCTTGATCAGACTGGGATCGGTGCACTCGTACAGCTCGTAGCTGTTGCCGGTCAGGCCGATCGGCCAGGCATTGTCACCCTGGGAATTGGTCACGGCGTCACAACCGGCCACCGAGGCATCCAGATAGATCTTGTTGCCGGGGCTGGCACCGTCCGGGTCGGCAACCGGTGCAACACCGGTGGAGGAACCACCGTTGTACTTGTACACCGCAAGGTCGGCACCGCCCATCGGAGCCGGGAAACTGCCCTTGACGGTGCAGCGCACGACCACATGGTCGCCCTGGTTCAGGATACCGCCGCCGGGCGTTTCGGACGGCAGGCTTTCCACTTCGTCGACGAACACCTGGATGGGATCGGAGGGATCGCAGACACGAATGGTCAGGTCTTCGCGGAGGAAGTTCTGCGGGGCGGTGGCACCGCCGATGAAGATTTCGTTGGCTGCGCCGAGGGCGCCGGCCTGGGCCCCGCCGGAAACGGCCATGGCCACGCTGGCGGCAACCAGATTCAGTTTGGTACGCATGATTGAGACTCCTTCGGAAAATGATATTCAGATATGGGTTCAGGCCTGCTTGCGACGGCGCGCGATGCCGACCAGGCCGATCAGGCCGGAACCGAACAGCCAGACCGCGGCCGGGACCGGGACGGCGCTGACGGCGTCATAGCTCAGGGTACCGTTGGTGGCGAGGTTCCAGCTTCCCAGTTGGCCGTTCTTGGTGCCGGCGAAGAAGCCGACCTGGCTGTACAGGAAGTCGTAGGAATCGCCAAGACTCACGCCATTGACAAGGCCATTGCCGTACACGTTGGTTTCGCCGAAATGCGAGCGATCGCCGTCCGGAATATCGGTGACGTAATTGCCGGGCGCGGCGTTGAACCAGTCGGTATTGGCGCCGGTGATGTAGGCCGGGATATTGCTGTCGACAGCCGGACCGACCGCAGTCTGGTCAGTAACACTGAAATTCGACAGCATGAACTTATCGAAACCGCTGGTGAAACGGCCCACCACCCAGTAACGTACATCCGAGGCACCATCGATAAAGTCGAAGATCGCCGTGCTCAGGGCCGTATCCGATGAAAAGCTGGACACGGCACCGCTGAAGACATCCTCGGCCTTGACGTCGGTATTGATGACCATGGAATCGCCGGACAGACCGTTACGCACGATGTTGACGACGATATCGGTCTCATCGATAGCGATAGCCTGAGCGGCACCGGAGGCGGCAAGCGCCACGGCAACGACTGTAGCTTTGAGTTTGAACATGACAGATGACTCCCGTTGAGTTTGTTGGTTTTCCAAATTTCCTTAGCATCCCTGATTGCCGGCAGCGCTTCCGACTCCCCGCATCACCGGCAGTCCGCGATCCCACCCCCGGCACAGAGGCCGCAGCGAACAATCGCAGTGCCAGCCTAGCCAGCCTTTCTTACCGGTCGGTGAAGTTCCCTTTAACTTTTCTTGATTCCGCTCAAGCATTCGCAGCGGCTGCCGATACCCCTCCCTTGCATCGCAGGAGGGACACTAAACGTGCAGAATGACGCTGCAGTGAAATGGGCATGATCCTTTTATGACATGGATGGCGCGGAAGACAGCAAATCGCCGCTCTCCGTCACAAAAGGATCAATATTGTCGTACGAATGTTTACAGTCGTATCATGAAAATGATACGCAGCGACGACGCAGTGCAGGGACGTGAAACAGAGGTGTCACAAAGAACGCAGGCAGGGGGTTGAAGCTGGAACCGGCAACCCCGGAACGGCGCAGGCTCAGAAACCGTAGTTGAGCGAGAAATGCGTGCGGCTGTCGCCACGCTCGATTTCATCGGAATCCGTCAGGGGCCAGGCAAGATCCAGATTCAGGCTCAGACTGCGGAATGCCGACAGACGCAACCCGATCCCGGCACCGTAGAGTTCAAAACTGGTGGGACTGCCCGGCAGGGTGTCGTGATTGCGCAGATAGGCGGCATCGGCAAAGGCCAGCAGGCGCAGGTTGTCGATCCGTTCGTGCAGATGTCCGGCCAGCGAGGGCGTGTACAGTTCCAGTGTGGCACTCACGCCGTCGTCACCCAGCTGCTGCGATTCATAGTAGCCGCGTACGGATTCAGCACCGCCGGCCGCGAACTGTTCGTTGCTGATCAGCGGCTGCCCGGCCAGCTGACCCTCGAGCAGCCCCCGCAGTCGGATACCGCCCTCAAGCTGGCGTTCGTGACTCAGCCGGGTGCTGAGATAGGCGAAATTCGGCCGCGCCTGGAACCGCTTGTCCTCGAATTCCGCCTCGGAATTGCCCAGCCCGCGCACACCGAAGTTCACGCCGGCCGAGAAGCTGTTCATGTGCTGGTCGCCGAACAGGCTGGCGCGGTAATCGGCGGAAAAGCGGGTATAGTCTATCGGCGTCTGCAGGCTGTCGGCACCCACCAGCTCGATCGCCTCGTCGAAATCCTTGTAATCCGCCCCCAGGGTGAGCGAATGCGAATAATCACCGCTGGCCGCCAGGGGCCGCACCCAGCGTATGCCGAGGATGGTGCCGTTGCCGATCACGGAAAGATCACCCGTGCCGCCCACCTCTGTGTCGGACTCGGAATTGATTGCATACAGGGCCAGCCGGTCCCTGCCATCCCGCACCGGCAGCACGTAGGTGGCAGCCAGCACCGAAACCTCATCCGGCTCCTGCGGTGACGTCTGGTACTGCAGCGACAGGCTGTGCATCCGCTGCCACAGGTTGTCGTAGCGCAGGTTGGCCGATGCGCGGGTACGGCTCGTGTCGGCACTGTTGCGACCGTTGAGCTCCACACTACCATGCAAGGGCAATTCGTCCTTGACCCGCAATTCCACCTCCACTGTTCCCGGCCGCCGCCCGGGGCGGAACACCGGCGTGATGCGGCGGTCGCCGCTTTCCTGATTCAGCGCCTGCAACTGTTCCTGCACCCTGGGCAGATGCGGGACCTCCCCTTCGGCGAGCGCAGGGACCGACTTGCGGATCCGGCCCAGCGAGAAATAGGTCGAACCGCTGATGCGCATACGGTCCACCCGGCCCTGCACCACTTCCAGCTTCACAATACCCTCGGAAACATCCTGCTCCGGGATATTCACGATAACGGTGGGAAACCCCTGGTCCCTGTACAGTGTCTCCAATGCCTTGCGCGCAGCCTCGACATCCGCGATGCCCCGGTCGGGCCCCAGATAGGGGTAGACAGCGCGTTCGACCAGACGGCGATCGAGCATTGAATTACCGCTGACACGAATTTCCCAGACATCGAAACCGGGGGCGCTTTTCTCAGTTGCAGTCTGTGCATGTACCGTCGTCATCCCGCCGACAAACAGCAGAAGTACAACCAGTATGAGCTGACGGGAGGGCATGCGAGGTTCCTGTAGCCGGTTGCGGATTTGTCGAGACGACAGTCACATCAAGCCGGAATCGTTCTGTCCCGGGACTGCCGGTTATTGCTGGAACCCGCGATTGTGCCGGTGCTTTATGACACTCAAATGACAGTGCGACTACGCATGTTTTCAACTTCAGTCCGAGGTTGATCGCGTGTAGAATCCGCAGCCCCGTATACATCACAACCGCGGAGCCCGATCATGTTCCCCATCGTCCGTCTCGGCAGCATTCTCCTGTCAGCAGTCGTCCTGCTGGCCTGCACGCCCGGTGAAAACACACCAGACTCGCCGCTTGTTGTCGACATCACAGCCGTAGCCAAGGCACTGGGGCGGGATGAGGTGATGGAACAGCAGCTGGCAGCCACACGCGATCAACTCAACCGCCAGCTGGACGAAATCACTCATGACCTCAACTCCCAACTGGAGGAGAAGCAGGCTGAACTCGCTGAACAGGCCGACGAGGCGCAGACACAGGAACTGCAGGCGCTCGCATTGCAGGCCAGGCAGACCCTGGAACAGACCCGGGCGCTTGCACAACAGAAGGCGCTCGCCTATCGCAGCTCACTGGTACTGGCCTTCCAGGAGGAGGTCCGCGCCGAGGCAGCCGAGATCGCCCGCCAGCGCGGGGCGACCAGCGTCATGCTGGCAAACGTCGCCACCCTGTGGTTCGATCCGCGCACGGACATCACCGGCGAGGTGATTGCACGCATGCGTGCCGCGGCCGACCGCAGCGACAGGACGAAGGACGCCGGCGCCGCCACCCAGGCTCCTGACTCCAAACAAGCCCGCTAATCTCTCGCGCCGGTTGTTGTCAGCGGCGGTCGCGCCACCTGCGCCAGAATCACCCGGGGCTCTGGACCCGCTGCCTGAATGCCAGCCATTTTCCATGCTCGGCCGGGTCAGTGGGGCGGTCCGCGGCATCACCACGCCCGGAATACCAGAGACCCGTGGTATTGAAGACATAATTCACGACCAGATCGGTACGCTGCCCACGCACAACCGGCTCGGAATGCAGGTTGTCCAGCACCCACTCGCGGCCGGCAGTATCCCGATACAACAGCACCATGTGCGGTTCGATGCGCCCACGTTCCCGGTTATAGATCCGGCTGTGGGCAAGCCTCAGCCGCCCATCGGGGATGCCCAGGCGGCGCAGGCTGATGTATTTCGTGATAACGAAATCCTCACAGTCACCCGCGCCGCGTGACAGGAATTCATCCGGGCTGGCCCAATAGTCCTCCACCCCCCAGAGCTCCCGGTCACTGCGCTCCCGCATGCCATTGACGAACCGGTTCACCGTCCCGACCTGGATTCTTTCCGCCTCCCCGGCCAATCCGATCAGCAACCGCTGCCACTGCAGGTAATCCCCGGATTCTCCGCCATCATCAGCAGCCACCCCGACGGCGACTGCACACAGCCCCAGCAGCAGGACCAGAGACCGCAACCCTCCACGCCGACTTGCCACCCTCTCTGCCATGGGACTGCTCCGTTACCCGACCTGTCATGCCTAACGGCTCACCGCAGTCGTCGCTTGACCGACATTGCCGGCCTGGCACCGGCCAATCTCACGGTTTGTGACCGATCGCACGGAAATCCATCCAGAAACTGTCACCAACGCAACACATTTTCATCGTTCTGCACGACGATCGTCATAAAAATGCATCCATTCCGTCACCTTCGCGCCATACGCCACTGGCACATTGAACAACCACAGGACACGCCAGGAGAGGTCAGTGAACAACAAGAAACAATGCGTCTCTGTCCGGTTCAAACCATCGGATCTGGAGCGTATCGAACGCATTGCCCGACGCTTGGGTGCGCGCAACTCGGACGTCATCCGTTATGCGGTCAAAACCGCCCTGACCCGGCTGATGGATCTGTGTGATCCCCGGATGGGTGGACAGCGGCTTCTGCCGCTCCTGCTTGGTCAGTACAACGAACTCAACCGTCATTTCGACCTGGATGCCGACCGGCTGGAAGGGATCATCAACAACGAGGAAATCCCGGAACAGAACAGGGTTGAGCGCACGGATATCGAACTGCTCGCGATGTGCGCACTGTCACCGCATTACATTCAGAACCGACTGCAGGAAATCACCGGACAGGCAATCGATGCGGACGATGCCCAGCGCATGCTGCACAAGTATCTGCAGGAAAAATACGGCCAGCGCCAGTCCGATGGGGACCCCAGCCACAATCAGTCACTGCAATAAACAGAAACGACGAACGGAGGATATCGAGATGAAAACAAGGCGAACCACCACCACGCTGTTCTGCGCCGGCCTCTTCTGGCTTTTCGGCTTCAGCGCTCAAGCAGCAACCGTGGCCTATGAAGACGTGCGGTTTCTGGAGGATTACGGCTGGTTTACCGACCCGTTCCAGGTGAGCGAGGCGGGGACCTATACCGCTACGCTCACGGACATGCAGTTCCCCGCTCCCTTTCTCGAACTGGCCATGACGGTCACGACCTCGACTCAGAAACTGGGGCTGGAGGAATATTCGGGTTTCTTCGATTTCGAGGCGACACCGGGCACACAGTATTATCTCAACGTGTTCTACCACGCTGACCATATCCCCGAACTGAATCAACACCTGGGGCTGGCAGGTTTCGATATCCGCCGCGTTGACGGTGTGGATGACGTCACCGCCGTGCCCCTGCCGGGGGCCGGCCTGCTGATGGGCAGCGCACTGGTGGCGTTTGCCGGCATCAGTCGCAGGAAACGATTACCCGCCTGACCCGGCGCACCCCAGAACCGGACCACGCGCCGGAAAACGGGGATGAGGTACCTGCTGGGCCGATCGGGCATGTCGGCAGGGTCGAGGGATTATTCGGCGCTGCGCGCCTCACCCCTCAAGGGGGCCGCTCGCTCACTATGTTCGCTGCGCGTTGTCTCGCTGCGCTCGGCTGCCTCGCTTTGCTCGGCGCAGCTCCGGCGCTGCGCGCCTTCGCGGTCGAACACAGGGTTCTCATCAAGGCCTCTCTCTCCGCCATATAAAAAGGGCCCCGGTTGGGGCCCTTTTTATATGGCGGAGAGAG
>PABG01000128.1 GCA_002699185.1 Gammaproteobacteria bacterium
ATGGCACTGGGAGGCATCACCCCCATGCAGAAGTTGGCCCAAGCGGCCTAGGCTCTACTTCTGGGCGCTGCTAATAATGGGGGGATTACCGTCTCCCTGGAATCGAGACCACAGTCTACGCTTCATGGTCTGTTTTGTACGGAATTCGAGCGAACAGCTGAAGGGAAAGCTGGAAGTGGTTGGTAACAAATGCGAATGATTGCGTTTTGTCACCGGCCCCTTTAAATATAGAAACTCCAGTCCTTTGAAACGATCGATGCGCTATTCATAGAGTGTCTCCCTCACTATGAATCCAGTCCTATCCATATCTTCACAGCCTTTGCGGTGAGGTTTTCTCCCCGCTCGCGGATCTTCTCTTCGTGCCATTCTTCATGCTTGGAAAACCACTTGTTCAAAAACAGGCCAGTATGCTCCGCAAATTTCTCTTGCTTTGCCTTGAACCCTTTGTTGCTCGACGAGCTATTCAGGCCGCTGGTGATGAGCGTTAAATTGCCAAGTGTTTGAAGGGCTTGCCTGCGCTCGACCGCCCTAGGATCATCTGACCAACGGTCTATACAATCACCGTCGGGAAAAGGCCAATCTTCGGTCCAAGAGACTGGTAGAACGTGCTCGGTCTGAAGACCCTGCGGCATGTCCACCTTCTCTGCGAAGCTGGTCCGGCTCGCCAGCTCCAGCTCCCACAAGACGTCCTTTATCCGCGCACCTGGTGCGAGGCTGTAGGCGGGCTGCGAGAGAATCCCTTGTCGAAATTCCTCATTGCTCGGGAACCGAGTGCTATCGCCGCTACGCTCCTCAAAAAATGAGACAAGCGTCGCCACGGACGGACCTTCCGTAACAAATTTGTGTGATATGGCCTGAAACACCCGGTTCAGGTTCTTTGCAGTCAGGCCGGAAAGTGCACGGCGGACAATAAATGAATAAATCAGTTTCGCGATCATGATCCGTTCCGATTCTGGTACGTCCGTGCTCGCGATCTGCAATGCAATTGGGTAGGCCGTAGTTACTTGCCACGCAGCGAGTTTGCGGCCAAGCCACGCCATCGTCTTGTCGTGTTCTTCGCGCCCTTCCAACGTTTCATAGATCGGAGCGTGACGCTCCAGAAGACGAAGCTCATCCTCTACCTGCTTAAATCGTGGCCTGCCCTTTGGCACCGCAAACGCACGGTATTCTGCGTAGAGCTCGCGCATGGATATCTTCTCGCCGGTCTCCGCGGCAAGGACATGGGTCAGAAAATGATCGATCCTTGGACGTTTCGGTCTGGCAAATGGTGCGGGATCGCGCCACCACCCCTCATCGAACGGGTCCCACAGTTCCTTGTAAAGCTTCTCGGCAGAAGCTCCTTCCTTCTCCGCGCGGTAGAAAATGTTGTTGCGAACTAAGTCCATGGCAAGGAGCGGCTCACCCTTGGAATTAAGCGTTTCGAAGATGACCTGAGCATCGTCGTCTTCTCCGAGCGTGATTACAACGAGCTTCAGTCGGTTCAAAAGTGCTTTGAGCAATGCCTCTAGGCGTAACTCCACGACTTCCGTATCAATCTGTTCGGTCTTGTGCTCAGGTTCTTCCTCGGCTTCAGCGTCCAACGGCCCTTGTACGACAAATTGCTCGATGTTTTTCTTAAAGAGCTCATAGGCCCTGAGTGCCTTCAACGGAGTATTCTTTGGAACACGAAATCCCCAGTAATACTTATGGTATTTAGAACGAATCTTGCTGTATTCGTGCTCAAGGATATCGTGAAAAACCTGCCTGTCGGAGGGTGTTGGCGTTAGCTTGAACCTTGTGAGCGGATCGGCATCTTTGCTCTTCAATGGGTTAAAGAGATAGTCCTCGACATGCGCGATGATGTCCTCGCACTTGTGCGCTCTGGCAACCTCGCGGACCGCCGCCAGTAGAAGTTGGAACGTTGTCAGCCGCTGCTGCCCATCAACCACCTGCACGCGGGGCGTAACGCCAATCTGAGAACCCTCGCCAATTGGTGCCAAAATCAACGCGCCCATGTAATGCTGGAACTTGCTTTCGTTCTCAAGAACCTCAGCGGCCTTGGCTTGGACATCATCCCAAAACGGCAGCAGCCTATGGTCCGCCCATTGATATTTGCGCTGATACAGCGGCACCATAAAGCGCCGTCCCTCGGAAAGGATCGTCTCTACCTGGTGGTCATCAGCGTCCATGCATTACCCCCTGAGTGTCTAAAGCAACGTCTAAAGGGGTCGGTGACAAAACGCAATCATTCTCGTTTGTCACCGACCCCTTTAACTCAGATACGGTTGGTGTTATTTCCTCTTCTTCAGGTGATTCGCCTTCGATAAGGTCATCCTCTTCCTGCATTTTTTCTTCAGCCAAAGTAATTCTCCTTATGATCCCAGCCTTATCTTATGAGCGCAGAACAGATCGAATAGATCAATCAAACTGAAACGGGATCCGGCCTTTCAATAAAACCTTCGTTTGCCGTATTGCAAGACTTGACCTCGTCACCGTTAATCCCTTCATTCCTTTATTCAGTAAAAGGTAGTAAAAGGGTCGGTGACAAATGAGAATGATTGCGTTTTGTCACCGACCCCTTTTTTGCCCGGACCCCTTTGTGCAGTATTATCTTAACTAGGGCGTACTCGATGAAACTTTTTAGTGCCGAGCTTTTCGAAAAATGATTTTATCTTCGATTTAAATTTTAGTTTATTTGCTTCCTTGAAGACTTGCTCAATACGCTCTATCGCCATATCCTCTCTTTCATCAAGCTTCCCATCTGCCTCGATCGCTTCCTTGAGAAGATGCAAAATTTCTTTTGACATATCATCGTAACTGCAATCAGGATTTTGCTTCTTGTATTCCGCCAGACTGCGCGCTAGGTCCGTTATAGAAAATTCAGATATATTGCATTCAATGAATAATAGGCCCTCATTGACAAACTCTTCGTTATACCCCCAGTCATTAACAAAACTGTTGGTTATCGATATCTTCTCCGACTCGTGAATTTCACCATCAATGATTGCCACTCTCAGCGCCAAAGGTGCAATTAGGTCAAACAACGCAAGCGCCAGAACATCTATCGGCGTGTTTATGAATTGAGGAATGACTGTGACACGACTACTGGTATTGTTTTTTACATACCGGCTAATTCCCACCCAAGCACCACCGGTGAGCAATCCTGCAGCAATAACCCATCCGATCGGAGTCGCAGCCGCTCCAATCCCTAAAGCAGAAAGAAACCAGCTTGGTGCAAAAAAGGTTGATGCTACGGCTGATGATTTCGCGAAGGCTGCACCTGTAGATGCTGCTCCAAGTGCATCCCAGACTTCTATCACTTTGTTCTTTATCCTGAGTGACGCATAAGCGTCCTCACCGATAGAGAGCCTTGCCTTGAATTTTAGTGGCTCATCAATGATTGTATCTACATCATGGAACCACCGATTATTATCTTTTGTATCCACGACGACTCCCTAGGCACGCAGAGGAGTGAATTTCCCATTAATCTCCGAGATTTTTCTTGCTAGTGCCTTATCCTTAAGATCCTCCATCAATCCGCCAATCAGACCGAACGCCATTAAAATTGGCGTCACAAAAGGCCCTAGCACAAAACCGAGAAGCGGAATTGATGAGACCAGAAAGCCCGCAATAGCGCCAAATACCATACCGAATGATGTATTAGGAAATTCGTCCAATAGCCTGCAAACATAGTCTATGATTTTTCTTCCAATCTTAATGATGTACTCGCCAGCTTTTATCGTTGCACTTGAAAATGCGTAGAGCAGTGACTTTGCATCTGCCGATATATCCAGACTATCGATTCGTTTCTTAATATCAGCGTCTGCTTTCCTAAATATCGACATTGATTCAATATATTCACGGTCGATTTCGTCAGTGTTTACTTTGTAGGTCTCACCCGTTTCCTGGTTCACACCCTCTACTATCATCCCTTCCCCTCCTTCAACAGTCCTGCCACCCTTTCCAGATCCGCTTGTGTATCCACTCCATGCCCCGGCGTCTCCGGCGCATCGGCGACATGGATGCGTACACCGTGCCACATGGCGCGTAACTGTTCCAGCATTTCGCTGTTTTCTATGGGCGCCGGCTCCAGCTGCCGGTAGTGCTGCAGGAAACCGGCGCGGTAGGCGTACATGCCGATGTGGCGCAGGTGGGGCACGCCCTCGGGCAGGGTCCTGCTGCCGGTGGCGAATTCGTCGCGGTCCCAGGGGATGGGGGCGCGGCTGAAATACAGGGCATAGCCCTTGCTGTCGCGCACCACTTTCACGATATGCGGGTCGAAGAAGTCCTCGGCGCAGTCGATGGGGGTGCACAGGGTGGCGATGTCGGCGTCGGGGTGGGCCTCCAGGGCCTCGGCGACGGTGCGGATCAGGCTCGGGGGCATCAGGGGTTCGTCGCCCTGGAGATTGACGATGATGGCATCGGCGGGCCAGTTGCGGGTCTCGGCCACCTCGGCGATGCGGTCGGTACCGGAGGGGTGGTCGGCGGCGGTCATGGCGACGCCGGCGCCGAAGGCCTCGGCGGCTTGGCGGATGCGGTCGTCGTCGGTGGCGACGATGACCTCCCCTGCCCCGCTCTCGCAGGCGCGGTGGTAGACGTGTTCGAGCATGGGGCGCCCGGCGATCTCCAGCAGGGGTTTGCCTGGCAGACGGCTGGAGGCGTAGCGCGCCGGGATGACGACCTTGAAGCTCATGCCGTTTTCGGACCCTCAGGCACTTCTTCCTCCGGATCGAGTTCTCGGGCTTCGTCGGCGAGCAGGACCGGGATGCCGTCGCGGATGGGATAGGCCAGGCGGTCGGCCCGGCAGATCAGTTCCTGTTCGGCCTTGCGGTAGACCAGGGGGGCCTTGCAGACGGGGCAGACGAGGATGTCGAGGAGTTTTTTGTCCATGGTGTGGGGTCCGGGATTGCCATGACTGAGGGCAGAGTTTAACTCAGGTGGTTCCTGGGTTTCATGTCTTGGCTTGCCGGCAACGGGCCGTGGTGCCTTATGCCGGCCTGCGGATCTGGGAGAGAGGGGCGATTGATGTGTTTTTATTCCCTCACCCCAGCCCTCTCCCGGAGGGAGAGGGAGTGTTGTTTTGTGTTTTTATTCCCTCGCCCCAGCCCTCTCCCGGAAGGAGAGGGAGTGTTGTTTTGTGTTTTTATTCCCTCACCCCGGCCCTCTCCCGGAGGGAGAGGGAGTGATGTTTTGTGTTTTATTCCCTCGCCCCAGCCCTCTCCCGGAGGGAGAGGGAGTGTTGTTTTGTGTTTTTATTCCCTCGCCCCGGCCCTCTCCCGGAGGGAGAGGGGGTGTTGTTTTGGGAAAGTCCTTACCCATGGGTTGGATCCTTCTCCTGGATCAGGCGTTGCAGGCGGGTTTCGATGCGCGGGTCGAGTTCGGCTTGGATGGGGAGGTACCAGAGGTTGTCGCGGGCGAGGCGTTCGCATTTGACGGCGTCCTTTTCGGTCATGACGACCGGGGTGTGGGCGTCGGCGAAGGCGAAGTCGGTTTCGCGCCAGGCGTGGTGGTCGGGGAAGGTGCGCTGCTTGCGGCAGGTCAGGCCCTGGCGTTCCAGCAGGCGGAAGAAGCGCTCGGGATGGCCGATGCCGGCGACGGCGTCGACGGACTGGCCGCGCAGTTGTTCCAGGGGCTGCTGCCGGTCGGGGTCGTGCACGTTGACCAGGTTGCCCGGGACATAGTGCATGCCGAACTCGCCGCGGCCGGGGGTGCCGTTGCAGACGATCAGATTGATGTCCTTCAGTCGGGATCTGGGTTCGCGCAGCGGGCCGGCGGGCAGGCAGAAGCCGTTGCCGTAGCGGCGGTCGCCGTCGACCACGGCGATCTCGATGTCGCGGGCCAGGGCGTAGTGCTGCAGGCCGTCGTCGCTGATGATGATGTCGCAGTCGCTGTGTTCCAGCAGCGCGCGGGCGGCGGCGGCGCGGTCCGGGCCGACGGCCATGGGGCAGCCGGTGCGCCGGGCCAGCAGCACGGGTTCGTCGCCCACGGTGCGCGGGTCGCTGTCGGGGCGGACCTGCTGCGGCCATTGACGGGCCCTGCCGCCGTAGCCGCGGGCGATGATGCCGGGTGTGTAGCCCTGGGCGCGCAGCCAGGTGGCCAGCCAGGCGATCAGCGGTGTCTTGCCGGTGCCGCCGGCGGTGATGTTGCCCACCACGATCACCGGCACGCCCAGGCGGTGGGACGGCAGCAGGCCCAGCTGGTAGGCCCGGCGGCGCAGCCAGACCACGGCGCAGTACAGCAGCGCCAGCGGGGTCAGCGCCAGTGCCAGCGGATGGCCCTGGTACCAGAGGCGGTCCAGGTTCATGTCGATGGGATACCGCGGTCACTGAACTGCAGCCGGTACAGGCCGGCATAGTGGCCTTCGCGCGCCAGCAGTTCCTCATGGCGGCCGGCCTCCACCACCCGCCCCTGGTCCAGCACCAGGATGCAGTCGGCCCGTTCCACCGTGGACAGGCGGTGGGCGATGACCAGGGTGGTGCGGCCCTGCATCAGCCGCTCCAGCGCGGCCTGAATGCTGCGTTCGGATTCGGTGTCCAGCGCCGAGGTGGCCTCGTCCAGGATCAGGATGGGCGCGTCCTTGAGCAGGGCGCGAGCGATGGCGATGCGCTGGCGCTGGCCGCCGGAGAGCATCGCACCGTGTTCGCCCACCGGGGTATCCAGCCCCTGCGGCAGTTCGCGGATGAAGTCCATGGCGCTGGCCAGTTCGGCGGCGCGTTCGATCGCCTCGCGCGGGGCGTCCTCGCTCTGGCCGTAGGCGATGTTGCGGGCCACGGTGTCGTTGAACAGCACCACCTCCTGGCCGACCAGGGCGATCTGGCGGCGCAGGTCGGCCAGGCGGTAGTCGTGCAGGTCCACGCCGTCGAGGCGGATGCGGCCGGACTCGGGTTCGTAGAAGCGCGGGATCAGGTTGGCGAGCGTTGATTTGCCGCTGCCCGAGCGGCCGACCACGGCCAGGGTCTGGCCGGGTTCGATGGTGAAGCTCACGCCGTCCAGCACCGGCGGCTGGTCGGCATCGTAGCGAAAGCGCACGTCCTCGAATGCCAGCCGCCCCTGCGCCCGGCGGCATGCATGGGTGCCGGTGTCGGCCTCCGGCTCGGCATCGAGCAGGCCGAACAGGCTGGAGGCGGCGGCGATGCCGCGCTGCAGGCTGGCGTTGACGCTGGCCAGGCGCTTGAGCGGCGGCATCAGCAGCATCATGGCGGTGATGAAGGAGACGAAGTCGCCGGCGCTGATCGTACCCGCGGCCGGGTGCCGGGTGGCCAGCCAGATCACCAGGGCGAAGGTGATCGCGCCCAGCAGTTGCACCAGCTGCACGCTGAGCGTGCTGGTGGCGATCATCTTCATCTGCAGGGAGCGGTTCTTCCTGTTCACGGCATCGAAGGCGGCGATTTCCGTGGCCTCGCCGCCGAAGGCCTTGACCACGCGCTGTCCGGCCACGGCCTCCTCGGCCATGTGGGTGACATCGCCCATGGAATCCTGGATGCGGCGGTTGACCTCGCGCAGCCGGCGGCTGACGCTGCGGATGAGCCAGGCCATCACCGGCCCGATGATCAGGAACAGCAGTGCCAGCCAGCCGTTGATGAGGAACATCCAGGCCAGCAGGAAGATCACGGTGAAGCTGTCGCGGATGAGGATGGTGACGGCGTTGGTGCTGGCCTGGGCGACCTGCTCGACGTGATAGATCAGCCGCGCGACCAGATCGCCGGTGGTGCTGCGGTCGTAGAAGGCCACGGGCAGGCGCACCAGCTTGCGGAACAGCTCGCCGCGCAAGGTCTCGATCACCCGGCGGCCGATCCAGTTCATGCCATAGTTGGCGGCGAAGCCGGTCAGACCGCGGAACACGAACAGCAGGATCAGCAGCAGCGGCACCAGCCGGATCATGTCCGGGTCGCGGGCGACGAAGCCCTCGTCCAGCATGGGCTTCATCAGGGCGGCGAACATGGCGTCGGTGGAGCCGTAGACCGCCATCACCAGGCTGGCGAGCAGGAAGGGCTTCCAGTAGGGCCGGACGTAGGCCAGCAGGCGCCGGTAATCGGCCCAGGCCGAACCCGCCATCACTGCCCGGCGTCGGTCTGCACCGTGGCCAGCGACACCTGCTTGATCTCGAGCTGGCGGGCGATGTCCATCAGGGTCACGGCGTACTGCAGGGCGCTGTCACTGTCGGCGCGGATGATCATGGGCAGGTCGCGCTTGTCCCCGAGCAGTTCCTCGATGGCGCGCTTGATGGTCTCCGGTTTGGTGTTCACCACCTGCTGATCGTTGATGAAGATGTCGCCGCTGCCCTTGATGGTGACCTCGAGCCGCTCGGGCGGGGCCTCGGCCGCCTCGGTACTGGCCTCGGGCAGGTCGACCTTGAGCTGGGCCTCGCGCTCGAAGGTGGTCGAGATCATGAAGAAGATCAGCAGCAGGAAGACGACATCGATCAGCGGCGTGAGATTGACATCGGGCTCGGCCCGCTCGCGGGTGCGCAGTCTCATGCCGATTCCCCGCTTTCGATGTCGGCCTCGCGCTCGCCCTGCATCACCTCGATCAGCTTCATGGATTCCTCCTCCATGCGCACCACCAGCATGTCGACCTTGCCGCGGAAGTAGCGATAGAACATCAGGCTGGGGATGGCCACGGTGAGACCGGCGGCGGTGGTGATCAGCGCCTCGGAAATGCCGCCGGCGAGCACGCCGGGGTCGCCCACGCCCTGGGTGGTGATGACCGAGAACACCTTGATCATGCCGATCACGGTGCCCAGCAGGCCCAGCAGCGGGGTGATGGCGGCGATGGTACCCAGGCTGTTGAGATAGCGCTCCAGTTCCAGCGCGGCGTGACGGCCGGTGTCCTGGATCGCCTCCAGCATGATGTCGCGATCATGGTGGCGGTTGACCAGGCCGGCGGCCAGCACCCGCCCCATGGGCGAGCCGGTGCGCAGGGAGTGGATGTGGACATTGTCCAGCTGCTGGTCGCGGATCCAGGTCCAGACCTGGGCCACCAGATGCCGCGGCACCACCCGGCGCATGCGCAGCATCCACAGGCGCTCGCCGATGATCGCCAGGGCGATGACCGAACAGGCGATGATGGGCAGCATCAGCCAGCCGCCGGCTTTGACCAGTTCCAGCACGTGGGCGTCCCCTTTGCCATGAATTCCGTAAACCCGTCGTATGATACGGATTCAGGTCTGCTCATGCATCACCATTGGGTCACAATTGCCCCCTCTCCCTGGCCCTCTCCCACGAGGGGAGAGGGGACTCCTGAGTTACGGGTCGAGGAATTGTCGTATCCCCCTCCCCTCGTGGGAGGGGGTTAGGGGGAGGGGGAAGCAATGAATCCTCGATCTGAAAACGAGGCATCCCCTCTCCCCTCACGGGAGAGGGTCAGGGTGAGGGGGGCTGGCCGCAGTCCGGATCCGGCCGGTGCCAGAGCCGCCGGCCGCGCTCCCGGTGGCCGATCGTCACCGGCGCTGTCCCCGGCCGGTCCAGCTGCAGCTGCAGTGCGCCGCTGCAGCCGCTGATCGGCTGGCGCGCACCCACTGCCGCATAGCGCGCAGTGACGTCGGGATGGGGGAACCCGTACCGATTGCCGCGCCCGGCCGGGTGGATCACCAGCGCCGGCGCCACGGTCCTCACCAGGGCCGGCGTCGACGAGGTGCGGCTGCCGTGGTGCGGGCTCACCAGCACCTCGGCCCGCAGGGCGGCAGCGTGGCGACGCAGCAGAGCATATTCCGCCCCGGCCTCGATATCGCCCGGCAGCAGCAGCCGGGCGCCGGCCGCCGATTCGACCAGCAACACGCAGGAGGCGTCGTTGCGGTCGCTGCTGGCGTCGGCCGGATGCAGCAGGCGGAAGTCCACCCCCTCCCAGGTCCAGGCCTGGCCGTCGCGGCAGGGCCTGGCCCGCGGGGCCGGCGCGGGCGGATCGCTGTATAGTATCCGCGCGGGATCGAAGGCGGCGATCAGCGAACGCGCGCCGCCGCTGTGATCGTTGTCGCCATGACTGATGATGAGGGTGTCCACGGCCGTGCGTCCCACCGTGCGCAGGAAGGGCGCGACCACGGCGGCGCCAGTGTCCAGCCCGGAGGTGAATCGGGGGCCGGTGTCGTAGACCAGCGTGTGGCTGCGGGTCCGCACCACCACGGCCAGGCCCTGGCCCACGTCCAGCACGTCCACCCAGGCCGTGCCCGCCGGCGGCCGCGGCGTCGGATACAGCAGCAGCGGCAGAAGCAACAGCAGCAACGCCCACCGGCACCGGTGCTGCCCGCGCCAGAGCAGCAGCCCGAGAATGCCGGCCAGGGCCGCGACCACTGTCCATAATGGCCGGGCCAGGTGCAAGCCGGCCAGCGGCAGGGCCGCCAGCCGGGCCAGCAGCCATTCCAGGCCGCTGTAGGCCAGTCCGGCCAGACTCCACAGGCCCTCGCCCACCCCGGGCGCCAGCGCGAACGTCGCGACACCGAGCAGGGTCAGGGGCACCACCAGCAGACTGACCCAGGGGATGGCGATCAGATTGGCCAGCGGGGAGAGCCAGGCGACGGTATGGAAGTTGAGGACGGTCAGCGGCAGCAACCCGAGACTGAGCAGCAGCTGGGCCTGGACCAGGCGCCTGAGGCGCCCGGCGGAAGAGCCTGTCGGCCCGGCCTGCCGCAGGCGCAGATGGAACAGCACCAGCAGCAGCACCGCCCCGAACGACAGCCAGAAGCCGCTGCCCAGCACCGCCAGCGGATCATGCAGCAGCACCAGGATCAGCGCCAGACCGAGGGTGTTCAGCGGGTGCAGCTGACGCTGCAGCCAGAGTGCGGCACAGACCAGCCAGACCATGATCAGCGCCCGCTGGGTGGGGATGGAGAACCCGGCCAGAGCGGCATAGCCCAGGGCACCGGCCATGGCCGCCACGGCGGCGGCCCGGGGCGCGGCCAGCCGCCTCACCAGCCCCGGGCTGACCGCCCAGAGCAGCCGGACCAGCCCGAAGCAGAGCCCGGCGACCAGTCCCACGTGCAGCCCGGAAATGGCCATCAGATGGCTGGTGCCGGTCACCCGGTACAATTCCCACTGCTTATCCGTCAGCCCGTGGCGGGCGCCCAGTGCCAGTGCCAGGACCACCGCCCCGCCCGGGCGCGACAGCATACGTTCGGCGAGGGCCTCATGGAGGTGCTGACGCCAGGCCGCCGGTCGGTACCAGGCCGGGCCGCTGAGGCGTTCGCCGGCCTGATCCCGGACATAGCCGGTGGCGCCGATGCGCTGGCGGAACAGCCAGGCCTCGTAATCGAAGCCGCCGGGGTTGCGGAAGCTCCAGGGGGCCTTCAGCCGCACCCGCAGCCGCCAGCGCTCCCCCACCCGCGGTGCCTGCTGCGGGTCGTACCAGCTCAAGCGCAGGCGCCGCGGGAACGCTATAGGGAGAGGCGCGTCTTCGCGTCCCTCGACGCGGAAGGGAAACCGCAGCACCCGCGGTCCGCGTGCCGGGATGTCATCGATTGTACCGACCAGGATGATATCTTCGCCCTCGAGCGCAGGCGGCAGCTGGGACTGCAGTTGCACCGCGGCCTGCCACCAGAAGCCGGCCAGGCCGGCCAGGGCGGCGGCCAGATGAAACCGGCGTCGCAACAGGCTGAACAGCAGGAGCGCGGCGAGCGCCCAGCCCCACACCGGGTCGGGCAGACTGCGCAAACACAGGGGCAGGCACAGGGTGCCGCCGAGAAAGGCGATGGCGTAGCGATACATGTTCGTCCCTGAACACGTTGCAAGGATGATCGATGCTGCCGGCCTCCGTGCCGGTCAGGTGCAGAGCAGATGCCCAGACATCTAATCAGAAAATATCTGCCGGACGCGGTCAAGCTGCGCGATCACCCGCAGCTGCGCCGCTTCGGCCACCGGCTGCATGACCCGAGCCTGTGGCACCTGAACCGGCGCTCGATCTCGGGCGGCGTGGCGCTGGGCCTGTTCTGCGCCCTGCTGCCGATCCCCGGCCAGCTGCTGCTCGGCCCCCTGCTGGCGATCTGGCTGCGGGTCAATCTGCCGGCGACGGTGGTGCTGATCTTCACCACCAATCCACTCACCATGCCGCCGGTGTTCTATTCCACCTATCGCCTGGGGGCCTGGCTGCTGGGCGAGCCGCCGGTGAAACTGGATTTCACTCTGACCTGGGAAGCCCTGCACACCCTGGGCAGCGTGTGGCAACCGCTGCTGCTCGGCAGCCTGATCGCCGGCGTGCTGGCGGCGGCCCTGGGCTATGTCAGCGTGCGTTTGTTATGGCGCTTGTATGTCATTCGCCGCTATCGGCGCAGGAAGGTGCCGGTGCCGAGGGAACTCTCGTAGGATGGGTGAAGCGCAGCGAAACCCATCAGGCGGACCCTGACCCATCTTCATGCAGCCTGCAGTGATGGGTTGCGCTGCGCTCCACCCATCCTACTCACTGCTCTCCCTCGCCCCTGACCTTGCCATCGACCAGTTCCACCACCCGGTCCATGCGTGCGGCCAGCGACGGGTCATGGGTGACGATGACGAAGCTGATATCGAATTCCCGGTTCAACTCCAGCATCAGGCCGTAGACCTCCTCGGCGGTGGCCCGGTCCAGGTTGCCGGTCGGCTCGTCCGCCAGCAC
>PABG01000129.1 GCA_002699185.1 Gammaproteobacteria bacterium
AGCTCGGACAGCAGCCCGGCGATGAAGGGCCAGCCGCCGTAGAAATACACCACCGTAGAGAGCGTCAGCAGGGCATAGGCATCGCCGGGAAAAGCCAGCGCCCACTCCAGGCCCAGAAACGCCTGAATCATGGGCGACAGGACCAGGATCGGCACAGTAAGGGCCAGCGAGATCCAGAACCGCCGGCGGAAATCGGCGATCATGCCGGCATGGCCGTGGCCGCCTCCATGGCGGTTGTGGCCGGCATGCGCATGATCCTGCCCGCCGGACTGATGCTGGTCATGTCCTGCGGTTGTCTCCCTCATGCGGCCACCATGCGCGTGAGATGGCGCGGAATGATCATGCGGCATCAGACTTCACTCCCGGAAACCTGCATCTCTGAAACAGGCGCGCAGCTCATGTTCAGCCTTAGGTGCAGATATGGATATGCTGTGATCCCCACACGGATCTGGGCCGTATGGCATCGGATTGGAGACGCCAGCCCGTTACGACCGGGGAATTACCTGATGGGAGGCGGTTCGAAGGGAGGGAATGTAATGCCGTGAATGGTGGTTTCCATATGGGCATGCAGTACCGGCGGCTGATAGCCTGAATCGCGGCCAGTCAAACCGATCAGGCAGACAATGTGAAGCTGGTAGCAGTCCTGGGCGCAGTTGACACAATCGCATATGCTGTCGCAGCAATCGCAGTCTTCCTGCGCGGAGGTCGCGCCCGCCGACTGCCCTTCCTGTATCTGCATGGAGGCTGTTTTCTCACAGTGGGGTGTCACGGCGGGGGCTGACTGAGCCGAAATGTCCGCACCTGGAGCAGCCATCACACCGGCCAGACGGACCGGCGCAATGACGACGGCCAGTATCAGAAGATACACGAGCCAGGACCTCCGGCCGTCACCTTTTCGACGCATACGCATCACATCTCACTACTCAGTGCATGCATGAATAAAAGTAGATCATCTATTGGTGTGCTGCCATGGTGTGTGTCAATTCATGACAGATTGCCCGGTTTTTCGCCCCCTCAGCCCGCTGCCCTCGTTACTGGAGCTTTCTCCTTTTCAGCCCCTGCCTGTTATTACTCGTCCTGAATCGAGCCGGTAGACCACCAGCGCTACAGCCGCTGCGAACAACAACAGATCAGGCCATACCCTGAACAGGAACGCCGCGGACCCCCCGATCAGGGCCCATGCAATCGGTATTACGGCAACAGGAAGGACCTGCTTTCTCGGCACCATGAGCAACGCGCCGATGGTGATCAGGGTGGTTGGACAGGGTATGCCGAACAGAGGCAGTCGCGGGTAATCCATGTCGGTGACCAGAATGATGAAGGGATAAGCCAGTCCGCTGAGGATGAACAACCAGCCGATGGCCGGCCAGCCGCTGGTGGCAGGCACGAATACCAGCCGCCGCCTCACCAGCCCGTACCAGGCGAGTAGCCCGGCCTGGAGCAGAAACAGGACACCGAACCAGGGTGCAGCGGGATTGATTTGCGCGAAGTACAGCCAGTGATACGCCACGCCCGCCCATCCCCAGTGGACGACCAGCAGCAGTACAACGCACCGACTCAGTTGTGAACCTCCGGAGTGGAGCCGTAAGAAGACGAAAGCGGTCACGGCCCACAGAAGGATCAACAGCGGCAGGATGCGGGTGTTGAAGGCCGCGAACACCTCCAGAAATTCTGCATGACTGAACGGCAGTTCCATCATGGTCCTGCCATGACCCTATTTGTTCAGCATTCCAATACTGAGATCCTTGAACAGGATCAGCACGAGCAGATAACAGCCGAACATCACCGCAATCGACAGCCCCAGACTGATCCAGAAGTTCCAGCCATGTTTGAGCAGGATGGGCAGACAGATGAAGAGGGACAGCGAGGGCAGCACCATCCAGAAAATGTCCCGGGCGAACAGCTCGACCTTCACCGCCGAGCGGGTGTCGACGTAGAGCCAGACCATGGCCAGCACCGAGACGATCGGGATCGACGCGACCAGACCGCCCAGCAGCGTACTGCGCTTGGCGATCTCGGACGCGGCGATGATCAGCATCAGGGTGATGGTGATCTTCAGTCCGTAATAGAGCATGCCGCCTCCGCGCTGCCTCGACTTCACCCTGTCCTGCCCGAACTATAGTCAGGTATTCCCGTTATTAAAGCCCTTCGTCACCGACCCGAACCTCAGATACAGGGCCGGCACCACGATCATGTTGAGCAGGGTCGAGCTCAGCAGGCCGAACAGGATCACCACGGCCATGGGCGCCTGGATCTCGGAGCCCGGCTCACCTGCACTCAGTGCCAGCGGCACCAGGGCAAGGCCGGTGGCCAGTGCCGTCATCAGGATCGGGATCAACCGCTCCATGGCCCCGCGCTTCACGGCGGTGAGGACATCGGCCGCCTCGCCGGAGGCGATGAGGTTCTGGATGTGAGCGACCATCATCACGCCGTTGCGGGTAGCGATGCCGAACAGGGTGATGAAGCCGATGATCGAGGCCACCGACAGGATGCCGTCCATGGCATACACCCCGACCACTCCGCCGATGAGTGAGAGCGGCAGGTTGACCATGATCAGGGCCGCATCGCGCGCGGAATGGAAGGCTACGAACAACAACAGGTACATGCCGATGATGACCGCCGTGCCCAGCACCAGCAGGGTACGCGTCGCGGATTCCGCACTCTCGAACTGACCGCCGTACTCGACATGGTAGCCGCGCGGCAGCTCGACATTCGCCTCGACCTGCCGGCGGATATCCCCGACCACGCTGCTGAGATCCCGGCCGGCCACATTGGCCATGATGACGATCTTGCGCTGCACGTTCTCACGGCTGATGGTATTGGGCCCCAGGTCGTAGCGGACATCGGCCAGCGCCTGCAGCGGAAGCTGGGCGCCATCGGGCGTGGTGATGAGGGTCTCGCGGATGGCGTCCATGTCGGCCCTGGCCTCATCCCGGAAGCGGACGACCAGATCGAAGCTCGCCCTGCCCTCCAGCACCCGGGAGACGGTGGTGCCGAAATAGGCCGTGCGGATCGCCTCGGCCACATCCTCGATGTGCAGCCCGTTGCGGGCGATCGCCGGGCGGTCGAAATGGATCTTCAGGAAGGGGATGTCGGCCTGCTGCTCGACACTGACATCCACCGCGCCGGGCACGTCTTCGACTTCCCCCTTGATCTGTTCGGCCAGGGCGCGCAGCTGGTACAGGTCCTCGCCGAACAGCTTGACGGCGATATTGGCCCGGGTGCCGGAGAGCATGTGGTCGATGCGGTGCGATATGGGCTGACCGATGACGATGTTCATTCCCGGGATGCTGGCGAGATCGCTGCGCAGGGCCGCCAGCAGCTCCTCCTTGCTGCGCTCGCCCATCTGCAGGGTGACCTCCATCTCCGAGGCGTGGATACCCTGGGCGTGCGGGTCCAGTTCCGCCCGGCCGGTACGCCGGGCGGTGGCCACCACCTCCGGGTGCTGCAGCAGGATGTTCTCCACCCGCCGGCCCAGGGCGTCGGACTGCTCCAGCGAGGTCCCGGGCAGGGTGACGGCACTGACGGTCAGGCTGCCCTCGTTGAACTCCGGCAGGAAGGACTTGCCCGCCATCTGGATCCCGTACAGGGCGGGGATCAGGGCGATCACGGCCAGCACGCTCACCGTCTTCCAGCGACGGACGCTCAGGTTGAGCAGCTTCTCGTACAGGAACTTCATCCCGCGTGACAGGCGGGATTCGTGGCCCTTGCGCACGGTGCGGGAGCGGCTGAGCCACCAGTAGCTCAGCACCGGCGTGACCGTGATCGCCACCACCAGCGAGGCGGCCAGCGAGACCACGTAGGCGAAGCCCAGCGGCTGCATCAGGCGGCTCTCCACCCCGGAGAGGAAGAACAGCGGCAGGAACACCAGCATGATGATCAGGGTGGCGAAGACAATCGAGCCCTGGATCTCGCGGGTGGCGTCCAGGACCACCTGGAAGCGGGAGCGCCGGCGCCCCTCTTCAAGCAACGCATTCTCGCGCAGTCGCCGCACGATGTTCTCGACCACGATGATGGCATCATCCACCAGCGCGCCCAGGGCGATGGCCATGCCGCCGAGCGTCATGGTATTGAGAGTACTGCCCATGACCTTCAGGGCCAGCACCGCCGTGACCAGCGACAGGGGGATGGCGATCAGGGTGATCAGGGTGGCGCGGATGCTCACCAGGAACACGAACACGATCGCGATCACCAGGATGGCACCGTCGCGCAGGGCCTCCATCAGGTTGTGGATGGACACGGAGATGAAATCCGCCTGCCGGAACAGATGGGTCTCGATCCGCATCCCCTCGGGCAGGGAGGTCTGCAGGTCGGCCAGTACCGTATCCAGGCGTTCGGTCAGCTCCAGGGTATTGGCATTGGGCTGTTTCTGGATGCCGATGACAATGGCTTCCCTGCCGTTGTAGCCGGCCGTACCCCGCATCGGCGCCGGCCCGATGCCGACCTCGCCGAGATCGCGGATCAGCACCGGCTGGCCGTCGCGGCGCACCACCAGGGTTTCGGCGATGTCCCCCGCACCCTGCACCCGGCCCTCGCCATGGATCAGGACCTCCTGACCGCCATCGACATAGAAGCCGGCCGAGACATTGTGATTGGTGCGGGCGGCGGCCTCGAGCACCTGATCCACGCTGACCGCGTAGGCGGCGAGCCGGACCGGATCGAGCCGCACCTGGTACTGCCGGGTCTGACCGCCGTTGGGAATGACCTCGGCCACGCCGGGGACGGCCAGCAGCCGCGGGCGCAGCGTCCAGTCGGCCGCGGTCTTGAGCTGCATCGGGTCATGGCGGTCCGAATGCAGGGCGATGAACATGATCTCGCCCATGATGGAGGTGACCGGGGCCAGCACCGGTGACGGCAGATCCTGCGGCAGCGAACTGCTGGCCAGCTGCAGCTTCTCGTTGACGATCTGGCGGGCCTGGTAGATATCGGTGCCCCACTCGAACTCGACCCAGATCACCGCGATGCCGATACCGGTGGAGGAGCGCACCCGGCGCACGCCTGAGGCGCCGTTCATGGCGGACTCGATCGGCCGGGTGATCAGACTTTCAACCTCCTGCGGTGCCATGCCGTGGGCCTCCGTGACCACGGTCACGGTGGGCGCGGTCAGATCGGGGAAGACATCGATGGGCATGCGCAGCGACTCATAGCCGCCCCAGAACAGCAGCAGCAGCGCCGCGACGAAGATCAGCAGCCGGTTGCGCAGCGACCAGTCTATGGTTTGTTTGATCATGTCGCCCTCTCAATCACCTTGAAGGACCACTCAGTGCGCATGGCCGTGGCCGGCCTCGGCCGGGCCGGAGGCGGCCAGCTTGACCAGATAGGCGCCCCGGCTCACCACCCGTTCACCGGGGGCCAGTCCGCTGCGCACCTCGACGTTGTCGCCGTCGCGAATACCCAGTTGCACCACCCGCCGCTCGAAGGTCTCGCCGCCGAGCTCGACATACACGACCGGCACGCCGTTGTCGCGCACGACGGCGGACACAGGCACGGCCAGACTGTTCGCCGTCCGGCCGGTATAGACGTGCGCCTGCGCCAGCATGCCGATGTGCAGCTGCTGTCCGGGGTTGTCGAACTCCAGGATCAGGGGCGCGGTGCGGGTGCGCGGATCGATGACCTGGCTGAAGGCCACCAGGCGGCCAGTGGCGTCCTCGCCGGCGGTCTCGATCACCAGCGGCGAGTCGCGCCCCGGCAGCGGCACCCAGGCGCCGTCTGCACCGCGCAGCTTGAGAATCTCGTTTTCGGGAATCCGGGCCTCCAGCCACAGCCGCCGGGTGTCGATGATATGGAACACCGGCCGGCCCTTGTGCAGATAACTGCCTTCGGTGGCGAGCACCTGCGCGATGACGCCGTCGATCGGCGAGCGCAACGCGGTCCCGCTCACGTCCCGGCCCAGGCCCTGCAGTTCGCGTCCGAGCGGTGAGCCGACCACGGCCAGGACCTCGCCCTTGCGCACCTGTGTGCCCACGGTCGGAAAGCGTTCGCCGCGACGGGCCAGCTGGCCGTCGTGCGGGGCGCTGAGCTCGGCCTCGCCGTCGTCGGCGGCCCGGACGGTCGCCACGGCCCGGATGGATTCACGCAGGGTGCGCTGCACCACCGGCGCCGTGGCGAAATCGACCTGCCACTGTTGTTCCTTCAGGTAGCTGATCGCCCCCGCCGGCTCCTCCTCCGTCTGCGGCGGGATGTCCGCCCTGTCCGGATAGACGGTATGGGTACCGAGCCGGTGCACGCTGGTCTGCCGGGGCGATTCGAGGATGACCGTCACCTCCCGCTCGGCGGCGTACAGGGGTGTGACCACCGGTCGGAAGATGCCGGGTGTCGAGGGCGCCGCCACCGTGTATTCCTCCTCCGGCAGGCCCCCGCCCTGCAGCAGCACGCGCACCCTGCCCTCGGCCACCGGGCGGAAATCGTCCAGCCAGGTGAAATGCGCGGCGAACGGGGATTCCAGACCGACGCTGAGCACGGGAAACTCCACGAACAGTTCCGCATGTTGCGAGAAATGCGTCACCACCACGGCGGGAATATCAGGGTCGCCATGGCTATGGCCCCCGGTTTCGTGATCCGCCTGATCACCGTGATCGCCAGCAGCGTCGTGGTCGTCATGCGCTACCGCGGCATTTTGCTCGTGGCCATGATCATCGTGTTCATGATCGAGGGCATCACAGCCCGTCAGGGTGAAGATAGCGGCGACCAGCAGGGCCGCGAGAGTTGAATGCTGCCGATTCATTGCTCGGCACCTCCGGTCAGATAATCGAGTTCGATGTGGGCAAGGCGCGCCTTGTATTCCAGTTCCAGCGCCGTCAACTCCGCTTCCAGCGCGCCGCGATAGGCGTCGAGCAGTTCCAGAATGCCGATCTCGCCGGCCCGGTAATACGCCTGTGCGACCTCGATCAGTTCCCCGGCCGCCTGCACGGCATTACCCCGGAACTCGCGGGCACTGTCCCGATAGTGTGTGACCTGGGTCCACAGGCGTTTCAGATCCGCCATCGCGGCATCCCGCGCCAGCGCGTACTCGCTGCGCGCCAGCATCTCCCTGGCGTGGGAACGGGCCTGGCCAGCCTGGCGCCGGTCGAAGACGGGTAACTGCGTGGAGGCACTGAGCACCAGGCCGTTATCGGTGCCGCGGCTGGTATCATCACGCCTCAGGCCCAGACCGATCGTGACATCCGGTAAGGTGCGGCTCTCTGCCCGTCGCTGCAGCCCATAGGCATCCACCTGCGTCTGCAGGTAGCGCAGCTTCGGGTGCGCCTCCAGCGCGTCTGCCAGACGCGCCTGCGGAATCGCCTGCTCCGGGACCAGTTCACCCGTCAGGGCGTCATAGCCCTGCGCCTCCTCCCCCAGCAGGGCCCGGAGCCGCTGCCAGGCCGACTCAAAGGCCACGTCCGTCTCGCTGACCTCGGCCGCCAGGGCCGCGCGCTCGCTTTTGACCCGCTGGAAATCGTAGAGCACCACGTCACCCTCGCGCCGGCGGCGATCGAGGGTATTGCCCAGCAGACGGATATCATCCCGGATGCGTTCATAGGCGGCGCGCCGCTGTTGCTGATACAGGGCGGTGAAATAGCGCTCGCGGATCTGCTGCTTCAGTTCCGCCCGCCAGGCCCGGGTGCCGTACTGCGCCGCCTCCAGCTGACGATCGGCGGCCTCGATCTGCAGGGCCCGCCGCCCCGCCACGTCGAAGCGCTGGGACAACTGCAGTCTGTGCTCGACCACGTCTTCGGCGTTGTTCAGCGACTCCCGCTCATAGCTCAATTCCGGATTCGGCCACGTGCGGGCCCCCAGCAACTCGCCCTGCGCCTGTCTGACCTCGCCCTCGGTGCGCAGGTCCACTGCGCTACGCGACAGGCCGATACGGATGGCCGCGTCTTCCGTGAGAACACCCTGTTGCGCGGATACTGTGGCAGCGCACAGCAACAGACCGATCACTCCAGTGGCGCGATACATGATTCGCCTCCAGTTCACTCGAAACGATATGCGCCAGCTTGGGCATATCCGGGATCAATACATGCCGCGGTCGCGCGGCGGGTGAACGGCAACCCGGAAGGTCGCCAGCGGATCAGGGATCAGAGCGGCGGTGCGCGGAGCGGAGGGCGGAAACGCAGGAGTGGGTCAGGTGGTGCGGGAGCATGCAGGAGGGGTCGATAGCGCAGACGGGGTGGTCGATGCAGGAACAGTAGCGTCAGCAGCAGGACCAGACCCGCGAACAGACCGGATTGTTTGACCTGGGTCGCGGTATCCGTTGCCGAGACCTCGTCATGGTCCGCGCCCTGGTGCCCGGGCTGCCCACCGTCCAGCGCATGGGAATGCGCGTGGGAGTGGCCCTGGCCGGTGGTGATATCAGCCGCGACATGGAAATGCGGAGAGAACGACTGCACGAGCAGCAGCAGCACGATGCTGATGATGGCACGACACTTGTTCTGTTCCCGGAATCGCATGTACTGTTATCAGCTCCACCTGTTGATGCCGGAATCCTAGCGTACATCCATGAGCATTGAAAGCCTGAAACAATGTCGGTACTTATCTGACGCTCGCGCAAACCGAAGCCCACCGCTACAGATTCATGCCAACCGATTCTGTTCATCTGCCGCGCACTGGGCACTGAAGTCGGGGCATCGCTGCGCCTCGCGTTCTGTTATAACTGGCATTTCATCAATGGAACGTCATTTACCTGGATCATCAGATTGCATTCAAATGATTGTTTTATATAACAGTTTTAGTTCTTCCTGATGCCGACATGCCGAAGGTGAGGCGGGCACAGGGGTTTGCGATGCCCCGAACTTCCCCCAAATACCGGATGCGTTGTACCGACACTACGCCGATGGCGGAAACGCCTCGAGCGCAACAACCACCGCACGCCGGGGAGACAGACAATGACGGATTCCTCCGAAGCGAATACTGACCAGGACGCCACGCGGCAACCGCCTCCGCCGGTTTCACTCATGACGGCCTTTCTCTACTGGCTGAAGCTCGGCTTCATCAGCTTCGGCGGGCCGGCGGGCCAGATCTCCATGATGCACACCGAGTTGGTGGAGCGGCGTCGCTGGATCAGCGAACACCGGTTTCTGCATGCCCTGAACTACACCATGGTCCTGCCGGGGCCGGAGGCACAGCAGCTCGCCACCTACATCGGCTGGCTCATGCACGGTACCCTGGGCGGTATCATGGCGGGAACGCTGTTCGTACTGCCGTCCCTGGCAATCCTGATGGGCCTGACCTGGGTCTATCTGGTATATGGCGATACAGCGCTGGTGGCGGGGATACTCTACGGGATCAAGCCCGCAGTGACGGCGATCGTGGTGTTCGCGGCCTACCGCATCGGCTCCCGGGCCCTGCGCAACGGCGCACTCTGGGCACTGGCGGCAGCGGCCTTCATCGCCATCTTCGCGCTGAATGTCCCCTTCCCCTACATCGTTCTGTCGGCAGGCATCATCGGTTACATCGGCGGGCGGGTCGCCCCCGACCGGTTCAGGACCGGCGGCGGTCATGGCGCGTCTGCCGGGACCTACGGCCCCGCGCTCATCGACGACAGCACCCCGGCGCCGCACTGGGCATTGTTCAATTGGAAATCCACTGTCATCCATCTCATGGTCGGCCTGGCCATCTGGGCCCTGGCGGAAGGCGCGCTTTATCTGATCTACGGCTGGCAGGGGCCGCTGACGCAGATGGGCTGGTTCTTCACCAAGGCCGCGCTGGTGACCTTCGGCGGTGCCTACGCTGTACTGCCCTATGTCTACCAGGGCGGGGTCGAGCATTACCAATGGCTGACCGGCACCCAGATGATCGACGGGCTGGCGCTGGGCGAGACCACTCCCGGGCCGCTCATCATGATTGTGGCCTTCGTCGGCTTCGTGGGCGGCTGGACCCGGGAAATCTTCGGCCCCGACAGCCTGGCGCTGGCCGGCGCGGCCGGCGCCTCGGTGGCGACTCTGTTCACCTTTCTGCCGTCGTTCCTGTTCATCCTCATCGGCGCGCCCGCCGTGGAGGCCACCCGCCACGATCTCAAGTTCACCGCGCCGCTGACCGGCATCACGGCGGCGGTGGTCGGCGTGATCATCAACCTGGCCGTATTCTTCGCCTGGCATGTATTGTGGCCGGATGGCACCGACGCCGCCCCCTTCAGCGGGCGGTTCGAATGGTTTTCCCTGCTGATCACGATCGGCGCCTTCCTGGCCCTGTGGCGCTACAAGGTCGGCATCATCCCGGTACTCGGGGCCTGTTCCGCGGTCGGCCTGGTCTATTCCTTACTGGCCTGACGCCGTGAGACCGGCTTCATATCCTTCGTCATTCGATCGTTGAATGACGTTCACACAACACAACGCACAGGTGGCAATCATGTGGCTCACTCGTCTGTTCATCCTTCTCCCCTGGCTGAGCCTGGCGCCTGCGCTGATGGCGGAGATATTGCCGCCGCCGCAGCAACTGGCACCGCACAGCTATGTCTGGATCGGTCCCTACGGACCGCCCACCCCTGACAACCACGGCTTTCGCATGAATCTCGGCTTTGTCGTGGGCAGCGACGCCGTGGCCGTCATCGACAGCGGCTACAGCAGCGGGATGGCCCGGGAAATGCTTACCCATATCCGCGCCGTCACCGACCTGCCGGTTCGTTATGTCATCAACACCAATTCGCAGCCGCACCGCATACTCGGAAATGCGGTATTCCGGGGCCAGGGGGCGGAGATCATCGCAGCCAGTGAAGCGGTTCCCCGCATACTGGAGGAAGGCCCGGCGATGGCAGACACCGCTGAGCGGATTCTCGAGTTGCCGGACGACAGCATCCAGCCGCCCGCACGCCCGGACATGGTGCTGGAGGAAACAACGGAAATCGATCTGGGTGAGATTGCCCTCGAGATCACGCTGGCAGGCACTGCCCACACTGCGGGAAGCCTGATCGTACGGGTGCCTGCTGACAAGGTGATTTATGCAGGTGACCTGCTGTATGCGGGACGCCTGCTTGCTGTCCTGCCTGTCAGCCATGTCGGAAACTGGATTGCCGCCTTCGACCGGCTCAGAAGCTATCCTGAGGACCCCCTCTTTGTCCCCGGACATGGGGAGCCGGGAATGCTGTCGACATTCGTGGCGCCGACCTACGACTATCTCGTCAGCCTGAAAGAGCACATGGACAATGCAGTCGATGCCGGGATCCCTATGCAGGACGCGATAGACAGCCTGGACCAGTCCGCCTGGCAGCACCTGGCCGATTTCCAAGCGCTGGCCGGACGCAATGCCCATCGAACCTATCTGGAACGTGAAGCGGCAGCGTTTGAATGATACTGCTGCGTTAACGTGTCATACGCTGAGCAGCCGTTCTGGAGGAACCGGGCCGGTCAGGCGGGATCTACCACCGGATCGAGCGGTAGGGGTGCACACGTTCACGTTTACTGAGCACAAGCTGCCACAGCTGCCCCTGGCCAGATCGGAAAAATCCGGCGCAGCTCATCAGATAATATTTCCACATGCGGTAGAAGCGCCGGCCGTATTTCACCTGCAGCTCGGGCCAGGCAGCCTCGAAATTCCGCCACCAGGCCATAAGGGTGAGATCATAGTCATGGCCGAAATTGTGCCAGTCCTGGATGATGAAGCGTTTATCCAGTGCCGCCGCGATCTCGCGGGCGGAGGGAAGCTTGCCATTGGGAAAGATATACCGGTCGATCCAGGGGTCGACGGTCCTGCTGGTGGCGTGGATGCCGATGGTATGGAGCAGAAACAGTCCATCGTCCTGAAGCAGGCGCCAGGCGATATCGAAATATTCCCGGTAATTTTTCGGACCTACGTGCTCGAACATCCCTACAGAGACCAGTTTGTCGTAACGGCCCTGAAGATTGCGGTAATCCATCAACTCGATTGTCACCGGCAGGCCGGCGCAACGCTCCTGCGCAAGCTGTTGCTGCTCGCGTGAGACCGTTACACCCGTTACCTCCACATCGAAGTACCTGGCGGCATGCCGTGCCAGGCCGCCCCAGCCGCAGCCGATGTCCAGCAACCGTTCCCCCGGTTGCAGCTTGAGCTTGCGACAGATCAGATCGTTCTTGTCATGCTGGGCCTGATCCAGCGATTCGGCGTTGAGCCAGTAGCCACATGAGTAGCTCATGCTCGGATCCAGCATGGCGGTGAAGACATCGTTTCCGATGTCATAATGCTTCTCAGCCACCTGAAAGGCCCGCTGACGTCGCTGCAGGTTGAGCAGACTCTGGCGGGTCGCTTCGGCGATGAGCTTGACCCTGGCCCATCCTGATAGCTGCTCGTCGGCATCGGAACGCAGCAGACGCGTGAATAATTCGTCGAGCGCTTCGGCATCCCACAATCCATCCATGTATGCTTCCCCGAAACCCAGCGATCCCCGAGTGAGAACCCGACGATAGATGTCAGTGTCAAGGACCTGGATGTCCCAGGGTGCATTACCGTTAATCGTCACTCCCGCTTCTGCAAGTAGATTGATCAGTACCTCGGGCGCATCGGTCTCGATCCGGGGTGCGGCACCCGCCCATCGGTTGAGGGATGGTTTTTCCTTGTTGAGCATCTGACGCAGACCTCGTGAGTGGTAATTATCAAATCGAGTGCAGTGATCGCGGGCGGCACGGCGGGACTCATCAGTGGCACGAAAAACATCCCGCACCCTGAACGCGGATTACCGGCAGCGAAAAAAACCAGCCAACACCTGCAGAACTGATGCATTCAAGATATTTGTTCTGCTGCAGCCAGACAATCAATAATTGTTGGCAATGGATATCGAAGTCTGCGATATAACGAAGTTTCATACGCAGTGCTCCCCTGTCAGGTCGGCGGTGACGCCGACCTGACATCCGCCCTAGAATCGGATATGCGTGGAATGATTAAGCGTGTATTTCGCCCCGGTCCAGTTGTCGACATGAAAACGTGTAAACGGAAGCTCTGTCAGTTGGAAGAATCGCTCCCATCCGATGCGTTCGACCCACTCTCCGACGCGTTCCCAGTCCTTGGCGTTCTCCTGGTAACAGCGAAGGATCTTTTTGAGTACAGCGGCGACTTCCGGCCACCTCGGTGGTTTGTTGGGCAATCCGGCCGCGACCAGCTTCATCATGCTGGGCTTCGATCTAGCGTTGGAGTTCTTTCCACCGATCCAGATAGCAAGCTTCGAGTTCTCGGGATCGTTGATCTGCATCGGCGGGCAGGGCGGGTAACAGGCTCCGCAACAGACACATTTGCGTTCGTCCACTTCCAGTGAAGGCTTCCCATTCACCATCGCCGGCCGAATGGCCGCGACCGGGCATCTCGCCACGACAGCGGGTCTTTCACAGACATTCGAAACCAGATCATGATTGATCATGGGTGGCTTGGTATGCTGGATATTGACTGCGATGTCCGCCTGGCCGCCGCAATTGATCTGGCAGCAGGATGTGGATATATGGACCCGGTTGGGCATGCGTTCGTTGACGAACTCGTCATATAACTCGTCCATAAGGGCCTTGACCACGCCTGAGGCGTCAGTGGCTGGGATATCACAATGGAGAAATCCCTGGGTGTGAGAGATCATCGACACAGAGTTACCCGTTCCTCCCACCGGAAACCCTTCTTTAGTCAATTCATCAATGAGGGGGACGACCTTGCTCTCCTCACTCACCATGAACTCGATATTGCTGCGAATGGTGAATCTGACATGCCCCTCAGCGTAGTCATCTGCGATCTGACATAGTTTGCGGATGGTCCCCGTATCCATCTGCCGCTGCGTCCCGGCACGGACAGTCCATATGTGCTCATTATTGAGCGAGGCATGATGCAGCACACCAGGGCGACAGCGTTCATGCCAGTCCCATTGCCCGTAGTTCCTGCGCATCACGGGATGCATGTATTTGAATGCATCCGGAACCCCGCTTTCCACAGCTTCACGAAACTGCTCACTCATGACTTACTCCTTTCAGAACTGGACGGTGATATTCTCTGTCGTCAACGGACGGCAGACATCAGGTGCCGCCGACTTCAGCCTGCCTCTGGCGCCATTTCTCGGCTTCCTCCTCCCAGGTATCCATGCGCACAAAGGAGTTGCTGCGAGGCTGTGAAACCATGGCAGGATCAACCTCCACCCCGATACCGTCCAGGAAGTTCGCCAGGCCGATTCGCTCTATGGTCTCACCGAGACGCTCATGCTCGAGGCCGTTTTCTGCCCAGAAGTCGATGATGGTCTCCGCGAGTTCGACCAGTTCATCGTAATCCTGCTGCGTTTCCAGCTTCCTGAAAGGAATGAGTACGGTACCGAAAAGATCACCGATCTTGAGTGTCCGCTTCCCGCCGACCAGAATGGACACGCCGCGGTCAAGCCCGGGAGAAAGCGCCTTCGTCATCACATTGATGCAATGCATGCAACGCACGCAGTTGCTGTTGTCGACTTCGATGGTATCGTCCTTCCTCAGCTGGATGCACTTGGTGGGGCAACGCGACACGACATTATCCAACACATATTCCCGCCCCTTTTCCTGAACGAACTTCCTAACCTCATCCTGTTTGATCCTGATATCGTCACGCCATGTCCCGATTACGGCCATATCCGCCCTCTGGATCGAATTCATGCAGTCATTCGGACAACCCGAGAACTTGAACTTGAATTTGTAGGGGAGCGCAGGACGATGCAGATCATCAGTAAAGGAATTCATCACCTGACGATGCGCGATGGCCTCATTGAAACAGGAGTGTTCGCAACGGGCAGCCCCGACACACGACATCGACGTACGCACAGAAGGCCCGGCACCACCCAGATCGAACCCCAATTCGTTGATCGCATCGAATGCCGCCTGGATGTTTTCGCTCGTACAGCCCTGGAACATCATATCGCCGCTCTGGCCATGCAGCGCCAGCAGCCCGGACCCATGCTCATCCCATACATCGCAGAGCTTACGCAGGATATCCGTGTCATAATGCATTCCCGGTGGCGGCATCACCCGCAGGGTGTGGAACTCAGATGATGCCGGAAACTTATCCGCCACCTCGGAAAAACGCGGTATTATTCCGCCTCCATACCCCCGTACGGTGACGGTTCCGCCCTTCCAGTACCCCTTGACGTTCTGATATGAATGCTCAAGCTGGCCCAGAAGATCGGCCATCATGGGCTTGTCATTGGCCAATCGCTTGAACCCTGTCACAAAGCTTGGCCAGGGGCCGGTTTCCAGTTGATCCAGATTCGGCGTGTCATGAAGCTTTTTCGTCATGATATATACCCTCTCATTGCTGTCACGCGATCCCCAGCCAACGCTGCCAGGTTCTTTTATCCCCGTTAGTTATAATAACGAATGCGCTCCTTAACTGAATATCTATTATTGGTTAGGTGTCATGATTTATTGGGATATGCTCCATGCAATGGCTATCCATTTTTATATCAGATACGCAGCATGGGCGAACGATCTCTTTCCTACCGTACAACCCGATCTCTGTCACACCATCATTCCCGATACCTTGTATCGCCGTTTACGGCCTCAGCTCATACCCCAAGAATCCGTGACCCTTATCGCCCATTTCCTCAGGCTGGAACATCATCTTCTTCATTTTTATCGGCACAACAAATCGAACACAAACGATAGTTTTTGCGTGCTGGTATCGTGCGCCTCGATACATGACCGGATCTGACAATCGTCATATACGCGGGAAAGCCTGAACGCCTGACTGACGACTTCAAACACAGAAGGTGAGATCATTTACGGGGATTGCCCGGAACCCGATTCAACAACCGCCCCGGCATTCACTAATGAGAACGTGAGTCAGAGGACACCCCGGGGTTCAAGGCGACACTGCCATGCCGATATCGCCGATACCTGTAGAGACATTCGAAATATTCTTCTTGTAAGGGATCAGGCTGTATCGCTATATTCATCACATGCTGCATGAATCGACGTATTCACCCTTGGAATCCTGTTGTCGATACCACGCAATAACGCGTCCTCGGGGAGGACATTATGCGAATCAGGCACAGCACAAGGCTGACAAAGGAAGATTTTGATCATGCCCTGACGGACATGGGAACCTACATTGACGTGACAGTGGACGATCTCATGGAAATTTCAAACAGAGCACGCATACACGCAAACATCAGGGAAAAGGAATCCCTGCTCGTCGGGCGTCTGATGACATCACCCTTGCACACGGTCCGCCCCGACACCACACTTTCCGCGGCTGCCCATGCAATGGTTACGATGAGGATTTCCGGCCTTCCCGTGGTCGATCAGGACAAGAAGCTGGCTGGAATTATTACGGAGGCTGACCTGTTGCGTGCAATCGGCGTTCCCAGCCACCACCCCACACACAATCTCTGGCAAACACTGGAGGCCATGTTCACGCATCACGCTCTGATTCAATCACCCGAAGGAAATGTTGCTTCATTGATGACCAGGGACATTGTCACCATTCGTCCCGAGCACACATTGCATGAGGCTCTGGGCGTCATGAAGCGGAACCGGATCAAGCGCATCATTGTCAGCAATGATGACAGCGAGCCTGTCGGCATGATCACACGCTCCGATCTCGTAAGGGTGTTTTTCGACCGGATCCGGGCCAACGACACCGATCACACAACTCTTAACGGTAACTGAGGCCCGGGGTATTACTCCCACTCAGGCCCTGCTTTCCATACCAGGCAGGCTGTACTCGAATAACTTTCGGGTTTCAGGCCTGTCTCATTCGGGCGCCACCGCCCTCCAGCGCGGCCAGCACACCGTCCCACAGGTTCAGACGCGCCTGCACGGCCGCCCGGGCTGCGGCAATGGCTTCCCTGCGTTCGTCTTCACTGCGGCACAGGCCGTTCAACAGCCGCAGGGACAGAGGGCCATGGGACCCTTCGTCCAGATGGATATGCCGTTCCAGATAATAATGAAAAATGGGAGCATCCTGCCGACCGATCCCGGAGCGCTCGAGTATGGCACGGAACATGTCGGGGATGATGTGCTCCCTCCCCAGCGCAAGGGCAGCGGCGGCCTCATGCGGCTTCCCGGAGGTCAGGAACCTGAATGTCGTCGTTGTGAAGTCGCGTGATGGAGAAGGCACCGAGGACAGTGCCAGGGCCGCGTCCACACCCTGCTGACGCACGGTATCCACGAAGGCGAGCATCGGACCAGAATCGGCGCCGATTTCCTCCATGGCCTGACAATATAGCTCGAAATGGCTGGTATAGCCGGCGCCGCTGCCGGGCATGGCCTCGTCGCACTCCTCGCCCAGCACCATCTCGTTGATGAAACGGCGGACATCCCCATCACCCAGCGGCACCCAGGGAAAACCGTCGGGGGCGACCACGGCCTGCAGATGCTTGACCACCGACATGAAGTCCCAGACTGAATAGACATGGTGTTCCATGAAGACGCGCAACTCATCCAGCCCCTGTATGGCGGCATAGACGGGGTGCTGATTCAGGTCGTTGCGCAGCGACTGGATAATGTCCTCGGCAATGGGCATGGTCATGGAATATTACCTGTTCAGTTCACGCAGATGGTCGTGGAATCTACCAGCCGGCCAATACCCCTTCAACCTTCAGATAAGGGCGGTTTTGAACCCGGAAATCCCGTGATCGCCCGACTGATAATCTGCATCTATACTATATGTTCAATTCGTACCGGATCGGGCATGATCGACATGCTCGCAGCAGACGGAAAGATCACGCCATGCCGAAAATCCTCCCTACCCTTTTCCTGCTGAGTCTGTTTCCGACACCCGCGCCGGCATCGGGCGATGCGGAGGCAGGCAGGCGCATCGCCATGCAGGGCAACGATCAGGGCGCCACGGCCTGCGTGAGCTGCCACGGTGCTGATGGCGCAGGCAATCCCGCGGCGGGTTTTCCGCGCCTGGCAGGCCTGAGTGACCAGTACCTCAGCAAACAGCTGCGGGACTACAGCCAGGGCACGCGAAGCAATCCGGTCATGCAGCCGATTGCCGCCGCACTTGAGCAGCAGCAACGGCTCGATGTCGCCGCCTACTATGCCGGTCAGGCACCCGCGAGCAATGCAGATGAGGCTGCTCCGCCAGATGCTGGCCGGACGCTGGCGCTGCGCGGCGACTGGGACAATACCATCCCCGCCTGCGTGAGCTGCCATGGGCCGGGCGGCCGCGGCATCCCCCCTGATTTCCCTCCCCTGGCCGGCCAGCACGCCAGCTACATCCAGTCTCAACTCGAGGCCTGGCGCAAAGGGACCCGCCACAATGACGCCAACAACCTGATGCGCGTCGTGGCCGAACGCCTGACCCAGACCCAGATCCAGGCGGTATCGGAGTACTTCGCCGCCCAGCCTGCCGTCAAACCCGAGCCGGGAGCCGAACCATGAACCGCCTCCTTCACCTGATCGCCGCCCTTGTGCTGTGCAGCACCGCGCTCCACGCCGAACAGCCCGACGACGACCAGGCGGAACTGCCGGACACCCCGGAGGACGCACCCGGCTTCACGCCCCCGGCCGAATCCGAACTGCCGGACGGCCCCTTCGGCGAGATGGTGCGCTACGGCCGCGACCTGTTCGTGAACACCCAGCAGCTGCGCGGCAGATTCGTCGGCAACGGCCTGAACTGCGTCAACTGCCATATCGACGCCGGCCGCCGCGCCGACTCCGCCCCCTTATGGGCCGCCTACACCATGTACCCGGCCTATCGCAGCAAGAACGACCGCGTCAACACCATGGAACAGCGCATCCAGGGCTGCTTCCGCTACAGCATGAACGGGGCGCCGCCGCCCTCCGGCAGCCGTGAACTGTCTGCTCTCCTGAGCTATCACTACTGGCTGGCCCGGGGAGCGCCGGTGGGCGTGGCGCTCGCG
>PABG01000130.1 GCA_002699185.1 Gammaproteobacteria bacterium
CGACCTGCTGCGCCAGCCGCTCAAGCCGCGTGATCGCGACATCCACTGCCTGCTGCTGCTGGGCCTGTATCAGCTGAGCGCGCTGGAGGTCAAACCCTATGCCGCGGTACATGCCACGGTCGAGGCCGCCCGCGCCCTGGGCAAGGGCTGGGCGGCGAAACTGATCAACGGGGTACTGCGCAGTTATCAGCGCCGCGCCGCCGAACTGGAAGCGCAGCTGCAAGACGATCCGCCCGCCCGCTACAGCCACCCCGCCTGGCTGCTGGAGCGCCTGCAACAGGACTGGCCGGAGGACTGGGAGGCCATCGCCGAGGGCAACAACCGCCAGCCGCCGCTGAGCCTGCGGGTCAACGCCCGCCACGGCGATCGCGCCGGCTATCTCGAGCGGCTGGCCGCGGCCGGCATCCGGGCCGCCCCGCTGGCGCATACCAGTCACGGCCTCCGGCTGGAGCAGAACGCGACCATCGACAGCCTGCCCGGCTACGCCGAGGGCGACTTCTCGGTCCAGGACGGCGCCGCCCAGCTGGCCGCCCCCCTGCTGGGGCTCGCCCCGGGTCAGCGGGTGCTGGACGCCTGCGCCGCCCCCGGCGGCAAGACCGCCCATCTCCTGGAGACCGAACCGGGACTGCAGGAACTGGTGGCGGTGGAACTCGAATCCGACCGCCTGCAGCGGGTGCGCGACAACCTGGACCGCCTGCGCCTGCAGGCGCGACTGGTGCAGGGTGACGTGGGCCGGCCGCAGGACTGGTGGGACGGCGCCCCCTTCGACCGCATCCTGCTGGACGCGCCCTGCTCGGCCACCGGCGTCATCCGCCGCCACCCGGACATCAAGCTGCATCGCCGGCCCGCCGATATCGACCGCCTCACCCGGCTGCAGGCCGGGCTGCTGGACGCCGTCTGGCCGCTGCTGCGCCCGGGCGGGCGGCTGCTGTATGTCACCTGCTCGGTGCTGCGGGCCGAGAACGCCCTGCAGGTCGGTGCCTTTGTGCAACGCTGCGCCACGGCCCGGGCAGCGCCCATCAGCGCCGACTGGGGCCGGCCGGACGGGGCCGGTCGTCAGCTGCTGCCGATTGTGAACGGGGTGGATGCAGCGCCCATGGATGGCTTTTACTATGCCTGCCTGGAGAAGGCGATGGACGAAGCGGCATGACCCTGTGTGTAGATCCCCTGCGAACCCGGCTCCCGGGCTGGCTGCTGCTGGGCTGGCTGGCCCTGACCGCCACGCCGGCGCAGGCCTTTGATATCGAATCCATCCACCCGCACTGGGACCGCGACGTGCTGCGGCTGGACGCCCGGCTGGACTTCAGCCTGACGCAGGAAGCCCGTACCGCGCTGGAGAACGGCGTGCCGCTGGTGCTGCTGCTGCAGATCGAGGTACTGGAGCCGCGCGACTATCTCTGGGACAAGGTCGTGGCGCGGCTGCGTCAGCGCTACCGCCTGAGCTATCACGCCCTGAGCGAACGCTACATCGTGCAGCGGCTGAACACCGGCGTGCGTACCAGCTTCCCGTCGCTGGAAGGGGCGCTGTACAGCCTGGGCCGGGTGGAGGCGCTGCCGGTGCTCGACCGCAGCCTGCTCCAGCCCGGACACCAGTACTACGGTCTGCTGCGGATCAGTCTGGACACCGAGGCCCTGCCCACGCCCCTGCGGGTCTGGGCCTATGTCTCCGCCGACTGGCGCCTTTCCAGCGACTGGCACCCATGGCCGCTACAGCCGTGAAACGCTTCGGTCGCGGCCTGTGGCCGATGCTGCTGCTGTTCGCGCTGCTGCTGGTGTCGCTGTCGTTCATGAGCGACGCCACCCACAACTCCGAGCGTTTCGGGCGCATGTACTCCTGGCTGCTGCTGACCAATGCCGCCGGGCTGCTGATCCTGCTCGGCCTGATCGGGCGCAACCTGTACTGGCTGATCCGCCAGGTCCGCGCCGGCGCCCCCGGCGCGCGGCTGACCTCGCGCATGGTGTGGATGTTCGTGATCCTGGCCGTGGCACCGGTCAGCGTGGTCTATTACTTCTCCCTGCAGTTCCTGCAGCGCGGCATCGACACCTGGTTCGATGTCGAGATCGAGAACTCGCTGGAAAGCGCGCTGGAGTTGAGCCAGTCGGCCTTCGACGTGCGCATGCGCGACCGGCTGCGCACCACCGAACAGCTGGCCGGGGAACTCACCGAGGTGCCCTCGCCGCTGGCCCCGCTCAGCCTGTTCGACCTGCGGGTGCGCTCCGGCGCGGTGGAACTGACCCTGCTCAGCCACAACGGCCGCATCATCGCCTCCAGCGGCCTGGAGTCGACCAGCATCGTGCCCGACCGCCCCGGTGATGCGGTGCTGCTGCAGCTGCGCCGCGGCGCCTCCTACGTGGGCCTGGACCCCAGCGGCGACGGCGGCCTGCACATCCGCGCCGTGGTGCCGGTGCCGCTGGCCACGCCGACCTCGGAGCAGCGCATCCTGCAGGCCCTGTATCCCATCCCGGAACGTCTCAGCGCCCAGGCCGACGAAGTGCAGGCGGCCTATGCCCGCTACCGCGAACTGGCCTACCTGCGCAAGCCGCTCAAATACAGTTATACGCTGACACTGTCGGTGGTGCTGGTGCTCAGCCTGCTGTCAGCGGTCTGGGCCGGCTTCTATGCCGCCCGCAAGCTGGTCGCCCCCATCCGCAATATCGCCGAGGGCACCCGGGCGGTGGCCGACGGCGACTACAGCCGGCGGCTGCCCTCGACCAGCGATGACGAACTGGGCTTCCTGGTGCGCTCGTTCAACATGATGACCCGGCGCCTGGCCATGGCCCGCGACCATGCCCGGCGCAGTCAGCTCGAGGTGGAAGGCCAGCGCACCTATCTCGAGACCCTGCTGGGCAGCCTGTCATCGGGCGTGATCAGCCTGTCACCCGACCAGCGCATCCGCACCGTCAACACGGCCGCCGAGACCATTCTCGGCATTCCGCTCAAACGCAGCGCGGGCGAACCGCTGCAGGCGCTGGTGACCGCCCACCCCTTTCTGGAACCGCTGCAGGAGGCCATCGAGCGCCACCGCGAGGCCGCGGGCGGACCGCACTGGACCGATCAGCTCAGCCTGTTCGGCCCCAACGGCCGCCAGGTATTGATCTGTCGCGGCGCCCGCCTGCCCGGCGACGGGGTACGCCCGGGCGGTCAGGTATTGGTACTCGATGACGTCACCGCCCTGATCCAGGCCCAGCGCGATGCCGCCTGGGGCGAGGTGGCGCGGCGCCTGGCGCACGAGATCAAGAACCCGCTCACCCCGATCCAGCTCTCGGCCGAGCGGCTGCGGCGCAAGTACCTGGCGGGCATGGAGGCCTCCGAGGGCGAGGTGCTGGACCGGGCCACTCACACCATCATCCACCAGGTCGAATCCATGAAGGAGATGGTCAATGCCTTCTCCGATTACGCCCGCGCCCCGCAGCTGGAATTGCGGCCGCTGGCCCTCAATGAGCTGGTCGCCGAGATCGCCGAACTGTACCGTGGCATGCATCCGAACGTGGAATTGGAACTGGCGCTGGACCCTGCAGAGCCCTGGATCGAGGCCGATCCCAACCGGCTGCGCCAGCTGCTGCACAACCTGATCAAGAATGCCCATGAGGCCATCGGCACCGAGCAGTCCGGGCAGATCCGGCTGGAGACCCGCTGCCGGGTCGAGGACGACATCCCCTATGCCGAACTATGGGTATGCGACAACGGCCCGGGCTTCCGCGCCGAGGTCAGCGAGCAGCTGTTCGAGCCCTATGTCACCACCAAGACCAAGGGCACCGGCCTGGGCCTGGCCATCGTCAAGAAGATCGTCGAGGAACACGGCGGCCAGCTGCAGGCCGGCAACCGCGACGACGGCGGGGCCTATGTGCGCGTGCAGCTGCGCCAGGTGCACCGACCGCAGACCGCGCCATAGGCAGCGGCCGCATCAAGTGGTTATACTCTAGGGCCTGTTAACAGGCCCCAGGACCGGGAGCCGAACCGGCCCGGCCATAACAACCGCGCGCAGCCAAGCCAATGTCCTCAGCCCATATCCTGGTCGTCGACGATGAACCGGATATCCGTACCCTGATCCAGGAGATCCTGGAAGAGGAAGGGTACGAAGTCAGCATCGCCGACAGCGGTGCCGCCGCCCGGCGCCAGCGTCGCACCCACCGGCCCGACCTGATCCTGCTCGATGTCTGGATGGAGGACATCGACGGCATCTCGCTGCTGCGCGAATGGGCCGAGGGCGGCGAACTGCCCTGCCCGGTGATCATCATCTCCGGCCACGGCACGGTCGAGACCGCGGTCGAGGCCACCCGCCTGGGCGCCTACGACTTCATCGAGAAGCCCATATCGCTGGCCAAGCTGCTGCTGGTGGTCGAGCGCGCCCTGGAAGCCGACAAGCTCGCCCGCGAGGTGGTCGACCTCAAGCAGCAGCTGCCGGTGGTGCCGGAACCGGTCGGGCGCAGCGACACCCTGCAGCGGCTGCGCGAGCAGGTGCTCAAGGTCGCCGCCCACGACACCGGCGTGCTGTTCAAGGGCGAACCCGGCAGCGGCAAGAAGACCTTCGCCCATTTCCTGCACCACAACAGCCCGCGCCGCCAGGGCCCGCTGGTCGAGATCAGCGTGGGCTCGCTGTCGCAGAGCAACTCGGCCGTGGAGCTGTTCGGCAGTGAGGACGAGGAACGGGTCCACTACGGGCGCTTCGAGCAGGCCAACCGCGGCACCCTCTACATCGACGACATCGCCGACATGGACGAACAGACCCAGGCGCGGCTGCTCAGCGCGCTGGAGACCCGCAGCTTCACCCGGGTCGGTGGTACCGAACCCGTACGCCTGGATGTGCGCATCGTCGCCGCCACCCGGCATGATCTCGATCAGGCGGTGGCCCAGGGGCGCTTTCGCGAGGACCTGTACTACCACCTCAACGTGGTGCCGATCCAGATCCCGCGCCTGGCCGAGCACTGCGAGGACGTACCCGAACTGCTCAACTATTACGTCACCTTCTTCGTCGATCGCGAACACCTGCCCTACCGGCACTTCTCGCTGGCCGCCCAGAACCGGCTGCGCAACTACAGCTGGCCGGGCAACGTGCGCGAGCTCAAGAACCTGGTCCAGCGCCTGCTGATCCTCGGCAGCGGCGAGGAAATCACCCTCGATGAGGTCGAGTCCGCCCTGCAGGCCCAGCTGATGAACCGCGACACCGCCATGGAGGACAGCACCCTGTTCGAACTGCCGCTGCGCGAGGCGCGCGAGCAGTTCGAGAAGAACTACCTGGAACACCAGCTGCAGGAGGCCGGCGGCAGCGTGGGCAAACTCGCCACCCGGGTCGGTATGGAACGCACCCACCTGTACCGCAAGCTCAAGGCGCTGGGTATCGACGTGAAGAAGGGCAGTGACTGAAGTGCGCCTCGAATGACACCTGACCTGAGCTGATATCGTACCAATGCCGGAACCCACAACATCCCCGTTATGCCGGCACCGGCCGGAATCCAGTTGCCGCCACGGCTCCTGGATCCCGGCCGGTGCCGGGATGACGGCAACAGACAGCGCACGCATGCGCCGGACACCCCTGCGCCGCCTGTCTCTCCATACCCACGACCCGACTGCAGCCCAACCATGAAGATCATCATCCTCGGCGCCGGCCAGGTCGGCGCCTCGGTGGCCGACAACCTCGCCAGCGAGTACAACGACATCACCGTGGTCGACCAGGACGCCGACCGGCTGCGCGAACTGCGCGACCGGCTCGACATCGGCACCGTGACCGGCCATGGTGCCCATCCCGACGTGCTGCGCCGCGCCGGCGCCGAGGACGCCGACATGATCATCGCCGTGACCAACAGCGACGAGGTCAACATGGTCGGCTGCCAGGTGGCCTACACCCTGTTCCACACCCCGACCAAGATCGCGCGGGTGCGCTCGGCGGCCTTTCTCAACGAGCCGCGGCTGTTCTCACAGGAGGCGCTGCCCATCGATGTGCTGATCAGTCCCGAGCAGCTGGTCACCGAGTATGTGCAACGCCTGATCCAGAACCCGGGCGCGTTGCAGGTGCTGGATTTCGCCGACGGCCGGGTGCAGCTGGTGGCGGTGCGCGCAGTGCAGGGCGGCCCCCTGGTCGGGCACGAACTGCGCGAACTGCGCGAGCACATGCCCAGGATCGACACCCGGGTGGCCGCCATCTTCCGCCGCGGCCAGCCGCTGATCCCCGAGGGCGATACCGTCATCGAGGCCGACGACGAGGTCTTCTTCGTCGCCGCGCCGAAGAACATCCGCGCCGTGATGAGCGAGTTGCGCGAACTGGACAAGCCGGTCAAGCGCATCATCCTCGCCGGCGGCGGCCACATCGGCGAACGCCTGGCCGCCGGTCTGGAGCAGCATTATCAGGTCAAGATCATCGAGCGCAGCCAGGAGCGGGCGCGCCAGTTGTCGGAGGAGCTCAACAAGACCATCGTGCTGTGGGGCGACGCGGCCGACGAGGAACTGCTGCTGGAGGAGAACATAGAGAACACCGACATCTACTGCGCCCTGACCAACGACGAGGAGGCCAACATCCTCTCCTCCATGCTCGCCAAGCGCCTGGGCGCGGGCAAGGTGATGTCACTGATCAACCGCGCCGCCTACGTGGATCTGGTGCACAGCGACGTCATCGACATCGCCCTTTCCCCCCAGCACGCCACCATCGGCAGCCTGCTCACCCATGTACGCCGCGGTGACGTGGTGGCCGTGCACTCGCTGCGCCGCGGCGCGGCCGAGGCCATCGAGGCCGTGGCCCACGGCGACGCCTCCAGCTCCAAGGTAGTGGGCCGGCGCCTGGAGGAGATCAACCTTCCGCCCGGCACCACCATCGGCGCCATCGTGCGTGGCGAGCAGGTGATCATCGCCCATCACGATACCCTGATCGAGAGCGGGGATCACGTCATCCTGTTCCTGGTGGACAAGGGCCGGATCCCCGAGGTCGAGCGCCTGTTCCAGGTCGGCGTGATCTTCCTGTGAAAATCGAGTTACCGCTCCGCCCATGCAACTGATCACCATCCAGCGCATCCTCGGCCTGTTGCTGATGGTCTTCAGTACCACCCTGCTGCCGCCGGTGGCGGTCGCGCTGATCTACCGCGATGGCGCCATCACTCCCTTTCTGGAAGCCTTTGGGCTGGTGCTGGCGGCCGGCCTGCTCATCTGGTGGCCGGCGCGGCGGAACAAACGCGAACTGCGCCTGCGCGACGGCTTCCTGATCGTGGTGCTGTTCTGGGTGGTGCTGGGCCTGGTCGGGGCACTGCCGCTGTATCTGTCGCCCCAGCCGGCCATCGGCCTGACCGACGCCGTGTTCGAGTCCATGTCGGGCCTGACCACCACCGGGGCCACGGTGCTCACAGGCATCGACTACCTGCCCCATTCGATCCTGTTCTACCGCCAGCAGCTGCAGTGGATGGGCGGCATGGGCATCATCGTGCTGGCGGTGGCCGTGCTGCCCATGCTCGGCATCGGCGGCATGCAGCTCTATCGCGCCGAGACGCCGGGGCCGATGAAGGACAACAAGCTCACCCCGCGCATCGCCGAGACCGCCAAGGCACTGTGGTACATCTATCTCAGCCTGACCATCGCCTGCGCCCTGGCCTACTGGCTGGCCGGCATGAGCGGCTTCGATGCCGTCGCCCACAGCTTCTCCACCGTCGCCATCGGCGGCTTCTCCACCCACGACCTCAGCATGGGGTATTTCCAGAGCGAGTTGATCGAGATGATCGCCGTGGTCTTCATGCTGCTCTCGGGGGTGAACTTCGCGCTGCACTTCACCGTCTGGCGCTCGCTCAGCCCCATGCCCTACGTCCGCGATTCCGAGGTCCGCACCTATTTCACCATCCTGCTGACCACGGCGCTCATCACCATCACCTATCTCTACGTCACGAAGACCTTCGGCAGCTGGGGCGAGGTACTGCACCACGGGCTGTTCCAGGTGGTCTCGATCGGCACCACCACCGGCTTCACCACCGCCGAGTACTACAACTGGCCCGGCTTCCTGCCGGTGCTGCTGCTGTTCGTCAGCTTCATCGGTGCCTGCGCCGGCTCCACCGGCGGCGGCATGAAGGTGATCCGCTTTCTGCTGCTGCTCAAGCAGGGCGTACGCGAGATCACCAAACTGGTGCATCCCAATGCCCAGGTGCCGGTCAAGATCAACGGCAAGCCGCTGCCGGATGCGGTAATCAACTCGGTCTGGGGCTTCTTCGCGACCTATGTGGGTGTGTTCGCGGTGATGATGCTGATCCTGATGGCCACCGGCATGGACCAGGTCACCGCCTTCTCCGCCGTGGCGGCCTGCATCAACAACCTCGGGCCGGGCCTGGGCGATGTCGGCTATCACTACGGCGACATCAGCGATACCGCCAAATGGGTGCTGTGCGCGGCCATGCTGCTCGGCCGGCTGGAAATCTTCTCCTTGCTGGTGCTGTTCTCGCCGGTGTTCTGGCGAAGGTAGGTGCCAGGGCCGAGGGCCGGGGAAGAACATGCAAACTTCCCTCGGCCCTGGCACCCAGCGCCCGGAACCCTGGAATCACACATAGCCGCAAACGTATCGTCCACCACGAAACCTGCTGAGACCACCATGTCCATGATCGACAATTTCGAGAAAATGCTGGCCACCGGGCAGGACAGCCCACTGCTGCGCTATTCACTGGGGCTGGAATACAGCAAGGCCGGGGAGCACGCCCGGGCGGTGGAGCATCTGCGCAATGCCGTGGAACAGGATCCGGGCTATTCCGCCGCCTGGAAACAGCTGGGCGGCGCACTGGCCGAAACCGGCGATACCGAGGGGGCCATTGCAGCCTACGGGAAAGGTATCGAGGCCGCGGAGCAGAAAGGCGACAAGCAGGCCGCGAAGGAGATGCGGGTGTTTCTCAAGCGCCTGCAGCGCTGAAACTCAGGGCTGCTCACCCACCGCACGCCGATTGAAATGCCGCGCCAGGCCGTAGGTCGGGTTAGCGCAGCGTAACCCGACAATTCCGCAGTGGCGTCGGGTTACGCCCTGCGGGCTAACCCGACCTACGCTTTTAATCTCCCTTCGCGCGCCTTTGACGCCTTTGCGGTTTAAATGTTTTCCGGGGAATGCCGTTTGAACTGCCGCGCCAGCACCTCGCCGTGGCGGATAACGAACAGCGCCAGCAGGACGGTGGGAATCCCCAGCCCGGTGGTGTAGAGAAAGAAGAAGAACCAGCCCTGGGCCTCGACCACCAGTCCGGAGAAGCCGCTGATGATCTTGGCCGGCAGGGTCATCAGCGAACTGAACAGCGCATACTGGGTGGCGGTATAGGCCCGGTGGGTGAGGCTGGAGAGATAGGCGATGAAGGCCGAGGTGGCGAAGCCCGCACCCAGATTATCGGCGCTGATGACCACGGCCAGCAGGCTCAGCGTGGGCGCGGACACCGCCAGCAGCGCGAACAGCAGATTGGTCGCCGCCACCAGCACCGCACCGGCCAGCAGCGGCCACAGCACCCCGAAGCGCGCCACCGCGAGCCCGCCCAGCAGGGCGCCGAGCAGGGTCATGGCGAAGCCGAACACCTTGGCAACGGCGGCGATCTGGTCGAGCGTATAACCCAGGTCCAGATAGAAGGGGTTGGCCATCGCCCCCATGCTGATGTCGCTGATGCGGTAGATGGCGATCAACAGCAGGATGGCGGCACCGTACCAGCCGGTGCGGGTGAAGAACTCCACGAAGGGCCCGATCACGGCGCGCGCGAACCAGGCGGCGATGCGCCGCGCCAGGCCGGCGCGCATGCGGTCGATGTGCAGGGCCTGACTGATGCCGGCCTCGATTTCGCTCACCCGCGCGTGACGCACATGCGTCGGCTCGCGGATCAGCAGGGTGGTGATCACGCCCACCAGCATCAGGCCGGCCATGACCAGGTAACTCAGCGTCCAGGAATGCCGGCTGGCCAGATACAGCGCGCCGGCGCCCGAGGCCAGGGTCGCGACGCGATAGCCGAACACATAGGCCGCGGCCATCGCGCCCTGCTGGACATCGGCCGCCGCCTCGATGCGATAGGCATCGATGGTGATGTCCTGGGTGGCCGAGCAGAAGGCGATGAACAGCGCGATGCCCGCGAACATCGCCAACTGCGCGGCCGGGTCGGTCAGCGCCAGCATCGCCAGGCCGCCGCCGATGCCGAACTGGGCGGCGAGCATCCAGCCGCGGCGCTGACCGAACAAACCCGAGAGCAGCGGAAAGCGCAGCCGGTCCACCACCGGGGCCCAGATCACCTTGATGGAATAGGTGATGCCGACCCAGGCGAAGAATCCGATCACGCCGCGCTCGACCTCGGCCTGCGCCAGCCAGGCGGTCAGGGTCGAGAACACCAGGAGAAAGGGCAGCCCGGCGGAGAAACCCAGGAAACACATTGCCACCACCTGCGGGCGGGTGTAGACGCGCAGCGCCTCGCGCCAGTTGCGGGCACGGGCCGTGGCGGCGGAATTGTGCGGACTCGGGTCGGGTGCTGGCATAATGGCTGGCAAGCATACCAGAGCCTGCCCCGCTGCCGAGCCGCCCCGCATGGATGTCGTCAACCAACTGATTCTCGTTGCCGCCGCACTGCTGCTGATCAGCATCCTGGTCAGCGTGCCCTCGCGCCGGGTGGGAATGCCGCTGCTGCTGGTGTTCCTGGCGCTGGGGATGCTGGCCGGGGAGGAAGGTCCGGGCGCGCTGCGCTTCGACAACTACCAGGCCGCCTACATGGTCGGCTCGGTGGCGCTGGCCATCATCCTGTTCGACGGCGGCCTGGGCACGCGGGCCGCCACCTTCCGCGTCGGCCTGCGCCCGGCGCTCAGCCTGGCCACGCTGGGGGTGCTCATCACCGCCGCTGTCACCGGGCTGGTCGCGAGCCGGGTGTTCGGACTGAACTGGCTGCAGGGACTGCTGGTGGGCGCGATCGTCGGTTCCACCGACGCGGCGGCCGTGTTCGGCCTGCTGCATGCCCAGGGCCTGCGGCTCAAGGAGCGCGTCAGTGCAACGCTGGAGATCGAGTCCGGCGCCAACGACCCCATGGCCATCTTTCTCACCCTGGCGCTGGTGGAACTGGTCGCCGCCGGGGCGTCCCGGCTGGACAGCGGCGTGCTGGTCATGCTGGTGCAGCAGATGGGCCTCGGGCTGGTGCTGGGCTACGGTGGCGGCCGGCTGCTGGTGTATGTGATCAACCGGCTGCCGCTGGCCACCAGCCTGTATCCACTGCTGGCCCTGGCCGGGGCCTTGGTGATATTCTCCGGCACCCTGAATCTCGGCGGCAGCGGCTTTCTCGCCGTGTATGTCTCCGGCCTGGTGCTGGGCAACCGGCCGCTGCAGGCCAATCTCGGCATCCAGCGCTTCCACGACGGCATCGCCTGGCTGGCGCAGATCGGCATGTTCCTGATGCTGGGCCTGCTGGTCACCCCCAGCGCCCTGCTGGCGTTGGCACTGCCGGCGCTGGCGGTGGCGCTGGCGCTGATCCTCATCGCCCGGCCGCTGGCCGTGTTCCTGAGCCTGCTGCCCTTCGGCTTCCCGCTGCGGGAACAGCTGTTCATCGGCTGGGTGGGACTGCGCGGGGCCGTGCCGATCATCCTGGCCCTGTTCCCGCTGCTGGCCGATCTGCCCAATGCCCAGCGCTATTTCAACGTCGCCTTCTTTGTAGTCCTGGTCTCGCTGGTGCTGCAGGGCTGGACCCTGGCGCCGCTGGCCCGCCGGCTGGGCCTGGAGGTGCCGACCACGCCGGGCTGGCACCGGCGTCTCGAGCTGGATCTGCCGGGCCAGCTGGATTACGAAATGGTGGTCTATATCCTCAGCGGGGACAGCCCGGCGCTGGACGAGACCCCGGCCACCCTGCGCCTGCCGCCCGGGGTCGGGGTGGCGGGGCTGATCCGCGAAAACGCGGTCATCGCCGGCTGCGAGGCCGTCCGACTGGAGGTGGGGGACAACCTGCTGCTGCTGGCCCGCAGCGATGACGTCGAGGCGCTGGACCGGCTGCTGACCACCGAGAAGGTCCCCGAACACCTGCGCGAGTCGCGCTTCTTCGGCGAATTCGTCCTCGACGCGCGCGCCACCCTCGGCGACGTGGCCGGTGTCTATGGCGTGGAGGTGCCGCCGGACAAGCGCGACACCAGCCTGGCCGAGGTCCTTGCCCACGCCTTCAAGCGCCGGCCCGTGGTCGGGGACCGCCTGCCGCTGGGCAACCTCGAACTGGTGGTGCGGGAAATGGACGGCGAGACCATCACCCGGGTAGGCCTCAAACTCATGCATTAGCCGGGTACCCCGGCTTTGGCAGGGAACCTGGCGATGTGCTCTAATGCAGACGATATGGACGCTGACCCCGATCCGGATACAATCAGACTGCAACTGGCCGAGACGGTCCGCGCGGCCTGTATCCAGGCCATGCGCCAAGGCTACCAGGACGCCGCGACCAGCGGGCTGTGCGCAGAGGGCGCACTGGAGGCGGCGATCGGCGCGGCCCAGCAACTGGATCTCGAAGCGCTCCTCCGGGCCGAATGAAGCCTTCTCAGGTTCAGCAAATGCGAGGACACGCGATGCAAGGCACAAGCGTTATCGGGCCGGCTCTGGGACTGTGGCTGCTGTTGGCCGGATTGCCCGCCGCTCTCGCCGGGCCGCCGCAGGCCGCCGCTCCGTCACTGGAGCTGCCGCCGAAACTGCAGCAGGCCCTGGTTGACGAGATGATTGCGGTCAATGACGGGGTCGCGACACTGCCCGAGGCCATCGTCAAGGCAGACTGGGAACGGATCATCGAGACCGGCCGCATGATCGAGCGCAGCTACATCCTCAATCAGCGCCTGTCGCAGGCCGAACGCGAGACCCTGGTCCGGTCCCTGCCGACCAGCTTCAAGTATCTCGACCGGCGGCTGCATGAACATGCCGGCAAGCTGGCCCGGGCCGCCGAGCGCCGGGATGGCGAGCTGGTCCGGTTCTATTTCAGCCGCATGCTCGACAGCTGCGCGGGCTGTCACGCCGTGTACGCAAAACACCGTTTCCCGGGATACGAGCGCCCCGGCACAGCCGATCATCAGCACTGAGCAGCCTCAGCCAGCCCCCAGCAGCTTCAGGTACTGCATCAGCACCACGGCGTTGTTGCGTTTCTCATCACGCGCTCCGAAGACCAGCGTCAGCCGCCCCTGCCCGGCGACAGACGCCAGCCGCCGCAGGGCATCACGCTGAGTCTTGAGTTCGGCCAGATAGGCCCGACGGAATTCGCCCCATCCCAGTTCACCATCATGAAAGGCCCGGCGCAGCTCATCGGACGGGGCCGCCTCCCTGAACCACTCGTCGATCTGCAACTGCTCGCGGGACAGGCCCCGCGGCCAGAGGCGGTCGACGAGCACCCGGTAACCATCGCCCGCCGCCGGCGGGTCGTAGGCACGTTTGACGGCTATCGACATATCCGCTCCCCCCGTATCGGGTCACCCCTGCGTCCGGTCGCCCTTGAAGCGCCGGTAGCTCCACTGGTACTGCTCCGGCAGGGCACGCACGCAGTCCTCCACCGCCCGGTTCAGAGCCGTGGCCGCGACCACCGGATCCGGGTCGGCGACCGCCGGCGGCACCGGGCGGATGCGCAGATGATAACCCCGCCCCCCCGGCAGGCGCTCGCACCAGGCGACGAACACGGCGGCACCGGTCTTGCGCGCCAGCCGCGGCAGCAGCCGCATGGTATTGGCCGGAATGCCGAAAAAGGGCGCCATCACCCCATGGCCGGGACCAGGATCCTGATCCGGCAGGATCCCCACCACTCCCCCATGGCGCAGGACGGTCAGCAGCTGTTTCACCCCGCCGACATCGGCCCGCACCAGGCGCCCGCCCAGGCGGGTGCGGCCGGCCTGCAGCAGCGGCTCCAGCTGCGGGATGCGCAGCGGCCGGTACAGGTTCCAGATGCCCCATTCCAGACCGCCGATCTGCCCCGCCATCTCCCAGCTGCCCAGGTGCGGGGCGGCGATGATCACCCCCCGGCCGGCGGCCACGGCCGCATCCACTGCCGCGCGACCCTCCAGCTCCATCAGCAGGGCCCGGGCCCGCGCCGGGGTCAGTGACCAGATGTAGCCGGCCTCCAGGGCGGTCTTGCCGGTTTCGATCAGGCTGCGGCGCAGGATCCACCCCCGTCGGGCCGGCGCGAGCTCGGGCAGACAGCGGGCAATATTGCCGCGGGCGACCCGTCGCAATGGGTTGGGGATCCAGTAGAGCAGACCGCCGACGGCCCCGCCCAGGGCCTGGTTGACCCGCAGCGGCAGCCGGGATGACACCCAGATAAGCCCCCGGATCAGGTAATAGCGCATCGAATATAGACTACAAATCCCACTTTTATATAAAACTTATACCATTCAATGAATAATGTCAGGCACTTGCCGATTTTTTGCCTGCAAATGGGAATTCATAAATATTTTTCTGCGAATCATCATCCATGAGTGGGCGCATACTACTGAGAAGTGCCTTGAAAAGCTGGCTATTGTGGGATTCTTCCTGCGCCAGCAGCGCCTTCATGTGTGCGCGCTGGGTCGGCATGCGGAAACAGGCCGGGCAGTTGTCCCTGATCACCGGGAAGCCGGCGCTGGCGGCAAAATCCGCCAACTGGCGTTCACGCACATACACCAGTGGGCGAATGATGCGCAGGTCGCCGTCGTCATTGCGGTAATGCGCCTTCATGGTCTGCAACCGGCCGCCGTGGAAGGCCGACATCAGGAAACTCTCGGCCAGATCGTCCAGGTGCTGTCCGAGCGCCAGGACGTTGCAGCCCGCTTCCCGGGCCGTGGTGTACATCGTCCCCCGCTTCATGCGTGCGCACCAGCTGCAGTAGGAATCCTTGGTCATGTGCCCCAGGGCCCGCTCCATGATGGGCTCGGCGCGGAAATGGTAGGCCACGCCCAACTCCGCCAGGTAGGGCTTGAGACGGGCCGGCTCGAAGCCCTCCACTTCGGGATCCACGGTAACGGCACCCAGCTCGAACCGTACCGGGGCGTGACGCTGCAGGTGCAGCAGGATGTGCAGCAGCGACAGGGAATCCTTGCCGCCCGACAGGCCGAGCAGGATGCGGTCGCCGTCCCGGATCATGCCGTAGTCGGCAATGGCCCGGCCAACCGGGCGGAGCAGGGATTTCGGGGGACGGATCTGTGACATGGCGGAAAGGTAACGGGCCGTCCCGCCGCTGGCAAGTGACATGGACGCTATACTTCAGGCCAGTGCCGGAAAGCCCGTCGCGGGCGGGAGACGTGAATGAGTGACAACGAGGTCCATGCCCTGAGCCCCCGGGCCGCGGCCGAACTGCTGGAAAGCAACCCCAGGGCGGTACTGATCGACGTCCGCTCCAACATGGAATTCCTGTTCGTCGGCCATCCGGTGGGGGCGGTCCATGTCCCCTGGATCGATGAGCCGGACTGGGTGATCAATCCGCATTTCGTCACCCAGGTGCGCCAGGTACTGCTGGGCGGGGTATGCCAGGAGCCGGAGGCCGGCTGCGCCCCGATCATCCTGATCTGCCGCAGCGGCAAGCGCTCGCTGGAGGCCGGCCGGGCACTGACGGCAGCCGGGATCGGGGATGTCTACCATGTGGATGAAGGCTTCGAGGGGGAAATCGACGACCATCACCACCGCAGTTCGGTGGGGGGCTGGCGCTTCCACGGCCTGCCCTGGGAGCAGTGCTGAACTGTCAGCCGCCGGCGGATTGACTCGGCCACGGGGTCCGCATATATTCCGTCATTCGTTGTCATGCACCGGGCTGGCCGAACCGCCGCCCGGGAATGCAGAAAACGGGCGCACCGCACTCATATTATTACACACAGTTCTATGCGGCGCCGTCGGAGCAACCCATTTCCCATGCACTCACGGTGCGGCGAGGAGGAGTACACAGCATGTCAGACACAACCCCCGAACAGATGGACCAGTGGCTGAGCGAGAAGCTCGACGAACTGCTGCCGCAGAAGCTTGAGGCCATCGAACAGAGCAAGACCCCGAGCATGGCGATCATCGCCACCAAGGGCACCCTGGACTGGGCCTACCCGCCCTTCATCCTGGCTTCAACTGCCGCGGCCCTGGGCTGGGACACCCACATCTTCTTCACCTTCTACGGCCTGCTGCTGCTGAAAAAGGAGATCCCCTCCGAGGTCAGCCCGCTGGGCAACCCGGCCATGCCGATGAAGATGCCCTTCGGCCCCAAGTGGTTCCAGAAC
>PABG01000131.1 GCA_002699185.1 Gammaproteobacteria bacterium
CCCGCCATAGTTGATGGATACTGGCATTCGCCGGAATGACGGGAAAACCTGAAACGGCTTAAGCTTTATCCTCAATTCTGTCCGTGCTTTCCGTGTTTTCCGTGGCTATCCCTTAGATATCACCCGCCGCCCTGGGCCGCCTTGTCGCGGGTGTCGGCGGCGAACTCGAAGGCATCGGCGAACATCTGCTCCTGCGGCACCCCGCGGCCGAGGAAGCTCTTGCGCCCGGCCTCGACCATGGCCGGCGGGCCGCTCATGTAGATGTCATGGCCGGCCGGTTCCGGATAGTGCTCGAGCAGGGCGCCCAGCACCAGGCCGGTCTCCCCGTCCCAGGCATCCTCGGCCAGCGGCTCGGACAGCACCGGGGTGTAGTGAAAATTCGCATGCTCGCGCGCCCAGCGGCTGATCTGGTCGTGGGCATAGAGATCGCGCCGTGAACGCACCCCCCAGAACAGGTGGATCGGCCGGGTGATGCCGATGTGAAAGGCGTGCTCCAGCATGCCCTTGAGCGGTGCGTAGCCGGTGCCGCCGGCCATCATCAGGATCGGCCGCGGGGATTCCTCGCGCAGGTAGAATTGCCCGAAGGGGCCCTCGATGCGCAGGATGGTCTTCGGCTGCATCTCATTGAAGACATACTGGGTGAATTCGCCGCCCTCGATCAGCCGGATGTGCAGGTCGATGTATTCATCGTCGTGCGGGGCATTGGCGATGGAGAAGGCGCGTCGGCGGCCGTCCTTGAGCAGGATCTCGATGTACTGGCCGGCGAAGAACTGCAGCCGCTCGGTGGTCGGCAGCTTCAGTCTCAGCAGATAGACGTCGTGGCACAGACGCTGCATTTCGGCCACCCGCACCGGCATGTTCTTGACCTCGATCTGGGCCGGCGTGACCAGTTCCTGAACCTCGATGGCGAGATCCTCCTCCGGCATGGCCTGGCAGAACAGCGCCTCGCCGGCGGCGGCCTGTTCCGGCTCGAGCGCGGGCGGGAGAACATCGCCGGGGTAGCTCACCGAACCACTTAATACCCGGCCCCGGCAGCTGCCGCAGCTGCCGCCGCGGCAGCCATAGGGCAGTTCGATGCCCTGGCGCAGGGCCGCTTCCAGCACGGATTCGCCGGCTTCCACAGTAAATGTATGGCCGCTGGGTTCGATTTTGACCTGATATGCCATTAATCTTGGACGCGCAACTCAAACAAGGGCGGCGATTGTCGCCCATTTCCCGTGGGAGATAAACCGATGGTTCCTGTGCTAATCGCGGGCTGCGGCTATGTCGGCCAACGCCTGGGCCGGCAGTTGCGGGCCGGGGGGAGTCCGGTCACGGGCCTGGTGCGCACTGATGCAAGCGTGGTGGGTCTGCGCGAGGCGGGCATCGAGCCGCTGCAGCTGGATCTGGATCAGTCGCTGCCGGCAGGTGCCATCCCCGCGGCCGGCCGCGAACTTTACTACTTTGCCCCGCCGCCGCCGGACGGCGACGGCGACCCGCGTATTGCGCGGGTGCTGGAGCAACTGGGGCCGGGCAACCTGCCGCGGCGCATCGTCTACATCAGCACCAGCGGCGTGTACGGCGACAGCGGCGGCGACTGGATCGACGAGCGCTTCCCGCTCAATCCCGGCACCCCGCGCGGGCGCCGGCGCCTGGCCGCCGAGCAGGCCCTGCTGGCCTGGTCGGAGCAGACGGGTGTCGCGGTGGTGATCCTGCGCGTGCCCGGCATCTACGGCCCCGGCAAGCTGCCGCTGGAGCGCATTCGCCAGGGGCTGCCGATCCTGCGCGCGGAAGACTGCCCCTATACCAACCGCATCCAGGTCGATGATCTGATCGCCGCCTGCCGCGCCGCCATGGAAAGGGGCGAACCGGGCGCCGCGTACAACGTCGCCGACGGTCACCCCAGCACCATGGCCGACTACTTCGCCCGCATCGCCAAAGCGGCCGGGCTGCCGCCGCCGCCCACCGTCACGCGTGAGGAGGCGCCGGAGAAACTGAGCCGGGGCATGCAGGCCTTCATGAACGAGTCCAAGCGGCTGGACAACCGCCGGCTGCGCGAGGAGTTGGGGGTGGAATTGAAGTACCCCGAACTGGAGGCCGGGCTGGCCGCCTGCCTGCAGGAGATGCAGCAGAAGTAGGTCGGGTTAGCGCAGCGTAACCCGACATGCGGCGGCAGACGTCGGGTTACGCCTTCCAGGCTAACCCGACCTACACGCTGAAACAGGCGTCAGTCGATGCCGAGCTCATCCCACAGGGCATCGACCCGCTGTCTGACCGCGTCATCCATGCGGATCGGCCGGCCCCATTCGCGGTCGGTCTCGCCCTTCCACTTGTTGGTCGCGTCCATCCCGACCTTGCCGCCCAGGCCGGAGACGGGTGAGGCGAAGTCGAGATAGTCGATCGGGGTGTTGTCGATCAGGGTGGTGTCGCGCACCGGGTCCATGCGCGTGGTCATGGCCCAGATCACGTCCTGCCAGTCGCGGATGTTGATGTCGTCGTCGGTCACGATGACGAACTTGGTGTACATGAACTGGCGCAGGAAGGACCAGACCCCGAACATCACCCGCTTGGCGTGGCCCGGGTACTGCTTCTTCATGCTCACCACCGCCAGGCGGTAGGAACAGCCCTCGGGCGGCAGGTAGAAGTCGGTGATCTCCGGGAACTGCTTCTGCAGCAGCGGCACGAACACCTCGTTCAGCGCCACGCCCAGGATGGCCGGCTCGTCCGGCGGCCGGCCGGTGTAGGTGCTGTGATAGATGGGGTCGCGGCGGTGAGTGATGCGCTCGAGGGTGAACACCGGGAAGCGTTCCACCTCGTTGTAATAACCGGTGTGGTCGCCGAACGGACCTTCATCGGCCTCGTCCCCGGGATGCAGAAAACCCTCCAGCACGATCTCGGCGCTGGCCGGCACCATCAGGTCGTGTGACAGGCATTTCACCAGTCGGGTGCGGCTGCCGCGCAGCAGGCCGGCGAAGGCGTATTCGGACAGGGTATCCGGCACCGGCGTGACCGCGCCCAGGATGGTGGCCGGGTCGGCGCCCAGCGCCACCGCGACCGGGAAGGGCTCGCCCGGATGCTCGGCCTGCCAGTCGCGGTAATCCAGCGCCCCGCCGCGATGCGCCAGCCAGCGCATGATGACGCGGTTGCGGCCGATGACCTGCTGGCGGTAGATGCCCAGGTTGGCGCGCGGCTTGTGCGGCCCCTGGGTGACCACCAGGGCCCAGGTGATCAGCGGCCCGGCGTCGCCGGGCCAGCAGGTCTGGATGGGAAACTGCCCGAGATCGACCTCGTCCTTCTCGATCACCACTTCCTGGCAGGGGGCGTCGCGTACCGTCTTCGGCGCCATGTCCAGCACCTTCTTGAACATGGGCAGTTTGCTCCAGGCATCCTTCATGCCGCGCGGCGGTTCGGGTTCCTTCAATGTGGCGAGCAGTTTGCCCACCTCGCGCAGCGCCAGGGTGGACTCCTCGCCCATGCCGAAGGCCACCCGCTCCGGCGTGCCGAACAGGTTGCCCAGCACCGGGATGTCATGCCCCTTGGGGTTCTCGAACAGCAGCGCCGGCCCGCCGCGGCGCAGGGTGCGGTCGCAGACCTCGGTCATCTCCAGGTTGGGGTCGATCGCCTGGCGGATGCGCTTGAGCTGGCCGCGCTGTTCGAGCTGGCTGATGAAGTCGCGAAGGTCGTTGTATTTCATGGGTTGGAATAGTTGGTTGGGTGACAGAAACGCAGAGGGCGCAGAGGCGCGGAGTCGCAGAGAGATAAAAAAGAATATCTGTCAGATTATATCCATCATTGCGAGCGTAGCGAAGCAATCTCGTCCAGTCGTATGTCGGGTTACGCCCTTCGGGCTAACCCGATATACCTTCTGTAAAGGTACCGTCATTCCCGCGGATGCGGGAATCCAGTGACCGCAGTGGTATCCGGATCCCGGCCTTTACCGGGATGACGGAATATGCGGTGATATTTATGTAGCCTTATGTCTTGTCCCCCCGGGTCATGTGGCCATGCAGGTGGGGCTGAACAGTGTGAAGCCCAGCATCACCGCGGGCGTTTGTTGGGCTTCGCAGGCTCAGCCCAACCTACATAATATTGCATTCTCTGCGTCTCCGCGCCTTTGCGTCCTCTGCGTTACTGCCGCCTCACTCGCCTCACGCCGCCAGCCCGCTGTGGCGCAGTAGTGCGTCGATGGACGGTTCGCGGCCGCGGAATTCGACGAACAGCTCCATCGGTTCGCGCGAGCCGCCCTGCTCCAGGATGCTGGTGAGAAAGCGTTTGCCGGTGTCACGATCGAAGATGCCGGATTCCTCGAAGGCGGAGAAGGCGTCGGCCGACAGCACCTCGGCCCATTTGTAGCTGTAGTAGCCCGCCGCATAGCCGCCGGCGAAGATATGCGAGAAGCTGTGCGGAAAGCGGTTGAAGGACGGCGGCTGGATGACCGCGACCTGGTCGCGCACCTCCTGCAGGAGGTCGTAGATGCGGCCGCCCTGGTCCGGGTCGTATTCCAGGTGCAGACGGAAGTCGAAGATGGAGAACTCCAGCTGACGCACCATCATCATGGCGGACTGGAAGTTCTTCGCCGCCAGCATGCGCTCGAACAACTCGCCCGGCAATTTCTCGCCGCTCTCATAGTGGCCGGTGATCAGATCCAGTGCATCGCGTTCCCAGCACCAGTTCTCCATGAACTGGCTGGGCAGTTCCACCGCGTCCCAGGCCACGCCGCTGATGCCGGACACGCCGGCATAGTCGACCTGGGTCAGCATGTGATGCAGGCCGTGGCCGAACTCATGGAACAGGGTGATGACCTCGTCGTGGGTGAGCAGCGCGGGCTTGTTACCCACCGGCGGGGTGAAGTTGCAGGTCAGATAGGCCACCGGTGTCTGCAGTCCGTCCCGGGTGATGCGCCGGGAGATACACTCGTCCATCCAGGCGCCGCCGCGTTTGTGCGGACGGGCGTAGAGATCCAGATAGAACTGGCCGCGCAGCCTGCCGCCCTCGTCGCGGATCTCGTAGAAGCGCACGTCCTCGTGCCAGGCGTCCACGCCCTCCACCTCCCTGATGTCCAGGCCGTAGAGCCGATTCACCACCGCGAACATGCCGGGGATCACGCGGGTGACGGGGAACCAGGGTTTCAACTCCTCCTGGGAGATGGCGTACTTGTGCTCGCGCAGCTTCTCCGAGTAGTAGGCCACATCCCAGGCCTCGATGCTGTCCATGCCGTGCTGGTCACGGGCGAAGGCGCGTATCTCGTCCAGTTCGGCGCGGGCCGCGGGCAGGGCGCGTTCGGCCAGATCGTGGAGGAACTGCAGCACCTGGTCGGTGCTCTGCGCCATCTTGGTGGCGATGGACTTCTCGGCATAGTTGTCGAAGCCCAGCAGCTGCGCAGTCTCATGGCGCAGGGCGAGTATCCGCTCCATCACCGGGCCGTTGTCCCAGCGGCCGGCGTTCGGGCCCTCGTCGGAGGCGCGGGTGACATAGGCGGTGTAGAGCTCACGGCGCAACTCACGGTCGTCGGCGTAGGTCAGCACCGGGTAGTAGGAGGGGAACTCCAGGTTGAACACCCAGCCCTCCAGACCCTCGCGTTCGGCGGTCTGGCGGGCCAGATCGACGGCCGATTCGGGCAGCCCGGCCAGACGCGTCTCATCGGTGAGGTTGAGCTTCCAGCCGTGGGTGGCGTCCAGCAGGTTCTCCTCGAACTTCGCCGTCAGCGAGGACAACTCCTGCATGATGGCCCGGTAGCGCTCGCGCTGCTCCGGCGGCAGCGCCACCCCGGACAGGCGGAAGTCGCGCAGGGCATTGTCGATGACCTTCTGCTGTGCGGTATCGAGCTGCTTATAGTCATCGCTGTCGGCGATCTGGCGGAAGGCCTGGAACAGGCGCTCGTTCTGGCCCATCTCGGTGGCGTAATCCGACAACTTGGGCAGGCAGGCATTGTAGGCCTGGCGCAGTTCATCGCTGTTGACCACCGAGTTCATGTGGCTGACCGGCGACCAGGCCCGGTCGAGCCTGTCCTCCACATCCTCGATCGGCTGCACCAGATTGTCCCAGCTGTAGACGCTGTTCTCGTCCAGCAGCCGGTGGATGGTGGCGCGGCATTCTTCCAGCAGACGATCGACGGCCGGCTCCACGTGCTCGGGGCGGATACGGCTGAAGGGCGGCAGGCCCTGCAGGTCGATGAGGGGGTTGGTCATCAGGCATTCCTTGTCGGCATTGGCGAATGCTTCGATTCTATCAGCTACGGATCGAATGGCCACGGAAGCGCACGGAAGACCACGGAAGAATGATTGATATTTCCGTTTCCCGTGTGTTTCCGTGGCCATGCTGGGCGCTTACAATGGCATTTCGTCAGCAGCGGCCGGAGGGCCACATGTCCAGGCATTTTGATCTCATCGCCATCGGCGCCGGCAGCGGCGGCCTGTCGGTGGCCGAACGCGCCGCCCGCTACGGGGCCAGGTGCGCCGTGGTCGAGAGCGGTCCGCTGGGCGGCACCTGCGTGAACGTCGGTTGCGTGCCCAAGAAGGTCATGTGGTATGGGGCCACCCTGGCGCATGCCCTCGACGATGCCGCAGGCTATGGTTTCGATCTGACCCGCAACGGCTTCGACTGGGGCCGGCTCAAGGCCGGTCGGGATGCCTACGTCAACGGCATCAATACCTGGTACCACACCTATCTGGCCGACTCGGACATTGCCGAGATCCCGGGCCGGGCGCGCTTCGTCGATGCCCGCACCCTGGAGGTGAACGGCGAGCGTTACAGCGCCGATCACATCTGCATCGCCGTGGGCGGCTATCCCACCGTGCCGGACATCCCGGGGGCGGAACTGGGCATCACCTCGGACGGCTTCTTCGAACTGGAGGCGCTGCCGCAGCGGGTGGCCATTGCCGGCTCCGGCTATATCGCCGTGGAACTGGCCGGCATGCTCAATGCGCTGGGCAGCGAGGTCACGCTGGTGCTGCGGCGCGAACACATTCTGCGCGACTTCGACGCCATGCTGCGCGAGTGCCTGATGGAGGAAATGATCAAGGACGGCATCGATATCATCTCCACCACCGAGTTGGCGGAGGTGGTGCGCCAGGACAGCGGTAGACTCAGCCTGCGCGGCGGCAACGGTCAGCACCTGGATGATTTCGACCAGTTGATCTGGGCCGTGGGCCGCACCCCGGCCACTGACGGACTGAACCTGGAGGCGGCCGGCGTGGCCATGGATGACAACGGTTTCATCCCCAGCGACAAGTTCGAGAACACCAATGTCGAGGGCATCTATGCCCTCGGTGACGTCAACGGCAAGGCCGCCCTCACCCCGGTGGCCATTGCCGCCGCGCGGCGCCTGGCCGACCGGCTGTTCGGCGGCATGAGTGAGCGCCACCTGCCCTACGAGAACATCCCCACCGTGGTGTTCAGCCACCCGCCCATCGGCACCGTGGGCCTGACCGAGGCCCGGGCCCGGGAGATCCACGGCGACGCGGTCAAGATCTACCAGACCCGTTTCACCGCCATGTATCACGCCCTGACCGAACACAAGCGCGAGACCGCCATGAAGCTGGTCTGCGTCGGGGCGCAGGAGAAGGTGGTGGGCTGTCACATCATCGGTATGGGGGCCGACGAGATGCTGCAGGGCTTCGCCGTGGCGGTGCGCATGGGCGCGCGCAAGGCCGATCTGGACGACACGGTTGCGCTGCACCCGACCAGTGCCGAGGAACTCGTGACTATGCGGTGATGTGTTCCCCCTCACCCCTGCCCCTCTCCCCAGAGGGGAGAGGGGATTGCTGTAATCGCGGTGTCCGTACACCCCTCGCCCCCTTGTGGAAAGGGACGGGGGTGAGGGGAGTAAGGCTTTCAGTCCCGCCAGCCGGGCCGCGTCGCCCGCCGCCGTGCCGCCGCTTCCAGGATCTCGCGTCGCCGTTCGGGATCCGCCCCGCCCCATTCCGTGATCTCCTTCAGGCTGCGGCCGCAGCCCAGGCACACATCGGCGTCATCCAGGGTGCACATGCGGATGCAGGGTGAGTCTGTCTTAGGGTCGGTCTGGTTCATGCTGTATGATCTTCGGTTATGTCTGAATATACCTTCATCGATCAGCCCGCGGCACTCAACGCCGCCTGCGGGGAAATGCGTCGCCACGACTGGCTGGCGCTGGATACCGAGTTCATCCGGGAAAAGACCTTTTACCCGAAACTGTGCCTGATTCAGGTGGCCACGCCTGAGCTGCAGTTGTTCTGCATCGATCCGCTGGCGCTGGATATCGCGCCATTGCTGGATGTGCTCTACGACCCCGGCATCACCAAGGTGCTGCATGCCGCCCGCCAGGATCTGGAGATCTTCCATCAGCTGCGGGGCAGTCTGCCCGGTCCGGTATTCGACACCCAGCTGGCCGCCCCGCTGCTGGGGCTGCCCGAGCAGATGGGCTATGCCGGCCTGGTGCGCGAACGCCTGGGTGTGGATCTGCCCAAGGGCCACAGCCGCACCGACTGGGCCCAGCGCCCCCTGTCCGAAGATCAGCTGCGCTATGCCGCCGATGACGTGAACTACCTGGCGCAGCTGTATCCACCGCTGCATGACGCGCTTGCCGCCAAAGGTCGGCTGGAATGGCTGGCGCCGGATTTCCAGGTCCTGCTGGAGCCCGCCACCTATAGCGTCCATCCCGAAGCGGCCTGGCTGCGTATCAAGGAGGCCAATCGGCTCAAGGGCGCGAGCCTGGCCATTCTGCAGGACCTGGCCGCCTGGCGCGAGGAACGGGCCCGGCGCGAGAACAAGCCGCGCAAGTGGATTCTGCCCGACGACGCCCTGGCCACCCTGGCCCGGCTCAAGCCCAAACGCAAGGTGGAGTTGGAGCGGGTGCGCGGGCTCAATCCCGGCCTGATCCGTCAGTTCGGCGACGATCTGATCGAGCGCATCCAGGCCGCCCGCGGCCGCGAACCGCAGCCGCTGCCGGCCTTCACCCGGCTGCCGCCGCTCAGCGCCGCCGAGGAGGCCGCGCTGGACCTGCTGCAGGGCGCGCTGCGCCTGATCGCCGATGCCAACGGCCTCAACCCGGCGGTGCTGGGTGGGCGCAAGGACCTGGAGAAGCTGCTGCGCGGACGCGACGACTGTGCCCTGCTGCAGGGCTGGCGGCGCCGACTGGCGGGCGATACCCTGCAGGCGGTGCTGGCCGGGGATTACCGCGCCGGGATCCGCGCCGGCCGACTGGAGCTGGAACCGCCGCTCAGGGGCTGACCGGGACCTGCAGCCAGAAGGTCACCGGCCCGTCATTGGTCAGGCTTACCTGCATGTCGGCGCCGAAGCGCCCGCAGGCCACCTCGGGATGCCGCGCCCGCGCCTGTTCCACCAGATAGTCGAACAGCTGCTGGCCCAACTCCGGCGCGGCCGCCGGGGTGAAACTCGGCCGCATGCCCTTGCGGGTGTCCGCGGCCAGGGTGAACTGCGGCACCAGCAGCAGCCCGCCGCCGGTATCGGCCAGCGACAGATTCATTTTTCCCTCAACGTCCGGAAACACCCGGTAGCCCAGCAGCCGCTCCAGCAGCCGGTCGGCCCGGGCCTGAGTGTCACCCTGCTCCACCCCGATCAGGACCAGCAGCCCGCGGCCGATGGCTCCGACCGTTTCGCCGGCGACCGTCACCCGGGCCTCTGTCACCCGTTGCAGCAGTCCGATCATGTCAGTCTGAAGGCCTGGCTGACGGATTTGTCGTCATCCCGGTACCGGCCTGCGCCGGCACCGGCTTCGGCCGGGATCCAGAAACCGCAGTGGGCAATGGATTCCGGTCTGCACCGGAATGACGTCGCAGGGGAATCGGGGTCAGGCATTCATGCAAGCCTCAATGTTTCCTGTTCATCCGGGTGATTCCGTGGTCACGCTCCAACTCAGAAGGCCCCCAGCTTGTCGGCGAAGCTGTCCGTGGCGTTGACCAGGGCCTCGATGATGCCGGGTTCGCTGGCGGCATGACCGGCATCGGGCACGATCCGCAGTTCGGCCTGCGGCCAGGCCCGGTGCAGGGCGACGGCCTGCTCCACCGGGCAGACGCAGTCATAGCGGCCATGGACGATCACTCCCGGGATGTCCCGCAGCCGGTCGGCTCGGTTGAGGATCTGATCCGGTTCCAGGAAGCAGTCATTGACGAAATAGTGGGCCTCGATCCGGGCCAGGCTGAGCGCGGTGTAGGGGGTAGCGAAATGCTCGATGACGGCCTCCCGCGGCAGCAGCGTGGAGGCGCGCGCCTCCCACAGCGCCCAGGCCTTGGCCGCCTGCATCCGATGCACCTCGTCGTCGCTGGTCAGGCGGGCGTGGTAGGCCCGGACCATGTCACTGCGCTCGGCCGGCGGGATGACCTCCAGGTACTCCTCCCAGGCCTCCGGGAACAGACGCCCGGCACCGTCCTGGTAGAACCAGGCGATGTCGCGTGGCCGGCACAGAAAGATGCCGCGCAGGATCATTGCCAGCACCCGCTCCGGATGGGTCTGGGCGTAGACCAGGCCCAGGGTGGAGCCCCAGGAGCCGCCGAAAACCACCCAGCGTTCGATGCCCAGATGCACGCGGATGCGTTCCAGGTCCGCGACCAGGGTGTGGGTGGTGTTGCCTTCCAGTTCGGCGTGCGGGGTGGAGCGGCCGCAGCCGCGCTGATCGAACAGTACGATGCGGTAACGTTCGGGGTCGAAGAAACGCCGGTGATAGGGCTCGCAGCCCCCGCCGGGGCCGCCGTGCAGGAATACCACGGGCAGACCGGTGGGGTTGCCGCACTCCTCCACATGCAGGACATGCGGTGGATCGACGTCCAGCGTGTGCTGGACATAAGGCTTGATATCGGGATACAGGCCCGCCACGAATACCTCCCTTCTGTACTCTTGTAAGCCCAGGCTTACAGATAAATCATCAATTACTGACTGTCCGGCGACCGTGCCGCCGTGAAATCATACCCTGCGGCCTCGGACGTTCCGCAGGATGCGGAACCTGGGGTTAGGCTCGGCATGACTCGCGATGCGGAATCAATATCTGGGAGGGTATCCCCATCGCGGGTAACGTGTCGCCAATAAGCTTAATAACCATGCCTTCCAGCCTCTTTTGGCAACTCACCCGGTACCCACCGGGTTTTTTTTCGCCTCAGATACATGAAGAGCGCCACGGAATACACGGAAAGCACGGAAAAATACAAAGCATAAAGTCATGGTGTTCTGCCGTGTGTGCTGCACCCCAAGAGCGCTTTGTCGCTGCTGCGTTCGGGTGCGCGTCCGGCATGACAAAACAGGATTTCGTGCCTTCCGTGGCGCTCTTGAAAAATAAAAGACCCGCGCAAGCGCGGGTCCCCGGGGTGCCGGATCGGGACGCCGGTTCAGATGAACAGGCAGACGTCGGACTCGCGCGCCACCGGCATGAAGTAGGTCGCGCCGACATAATCCAGACCGTCGATGAACTCGCTGGAGTCGAAACCGAACACGTCCACCGTCATCTGGCAGGCGGACATCTTCACCTCGGCCTCGATGCACAACTCGCGCAGTTCCTCGACCGTGGCCACGCCCTTGTTCTTGAAGGTCTTCTTCATCAGCGAGGTGGCGACCTTCTCGAACCCGGGGATACCGGCCATGATCAGGTTGGGCATCGGCCAGGTGATGTTCTGGAACCACTTGGGGCCGAAGGGCATCTTCATCGGCATGGCCGGGTTGCCCAGCGGGCTGACCTCGGAGGGGATCTCCTTTTTCAGCAGCAGCAG
>PABG01000132.1 GCA_002699185.1 Gammaproteobacteria bacterium
CCGCCACCGACGAGGCCGAGCGCGCCCGGTTCTGGCAGGGGCGCAAGGCCGCTTTCCCGGCCGTGGGGCGGATCTCGCCGGACTACTACTGCATGGACGGCACCATCCCGCGCAGCCGCCTGGCCGAGGTGCTGACCCGCATCGGCGAGTTGTCGCAGGAATACGGCCTGGCGGTGGCCAATGTCTTTCACGCCGGTGACGGCAACCTGCATCCGCTGATCCTCTACGATGCCAACAACCCGGGCGAACTGGAGCGCACCGAGGCCTTCGGCGGCCGCATCCTGGAACTGTGCGTCGAGGTCGGCGGCACCATCACCGGTGAACACGGCGTGGGCATGGAGAAGATCGATCAGATGTGCGTCCAGTTCCGGCCGCTGGAGCTGGCACAGTTCCATGCGCTGAAGGCCGCCTTCGACCCGGCCGGCCTGCTCAATCCCGGCAAGGCCGTGCCCACCCTGCACCGCTGCGCCGAGTTCGGCGCCATGCATGTGCATCAGGGCCAGCTGCCGCATCCGGAACTGGAGCGGTTCTGATGTGCGACATGACGGCCGAACTGGCAGAGAGGGTGCGGGCTGCCGCCGACAGCGGCATGCCGCTCCAGATCCATGCCGGCAACACCAAGGCCTTTCTCGGTCATCCAATCAGGGCCGAAGCGCTGTCGCTGCACGATCACAGCGGTGTCCTGCGCTACGAGCCGAGTGAACTGGTCATCACCGCCCGCGCCGGCACGCCGCTGGTTCAGATCGAGGCCCTGCTCGCCGCCGAGGGCCAGATGCTGGCCTTCGAGCCGCCGCACTACGGCCCGGCCGCGACCCTGGGCGGGACCCTGGCCGCCGGCCTGTCCGGCCCGCGCCGGCCCTGGGCCGGGGCGGCGCGTGATTTCATGCTGGGCTGCCGCCTGCTCAATGGCCGCGGCGAGGACCTGCACTTCGGCGGCGAGGTGATGAAGAATGTCGCCGGTTACGATCTCTCGCGGCTGCAGGTCGGCGCCCACGGCACCCTGGGCGTGATCCTCGAGGCCAGCCTCAAGGTGCTGCCGCGACCCGAGACGGAACAGACCCTGGTGCAGGAACGCAGCGAGGCCGAGGCCATCGAACTGATGAACGACTGGTCCGGCGATCCCCTGCCCCTGTCGGGCGCCTGCTACGACGGCGATCACCTGTACGTGCGTCTGAGCGGCGCGGAGACCGCGGTGAAGGCGGCCAGCCGAAAGCTCGGCGGCGAGCCCCATCCCGATCCCGACAGCTTCTGGCGCCGGCTGCGCGAGCAGGAGTTGAGCTTCTTCCGCCATCAGGCACCGCTGTGGCGCTGCGCGGTGGCGCCGGCCAGCCCGCCGCTGGGCCTGGACGCGGCCCAGCTGATCGACTGGGGCGGCGGCCTGCGCTGGCTGGCCAGCCGCCAGCCGGCCGAGCGCATCCGTCGCCTGGCGGCCGAGGCCGGCGGCCACGCCACCCTGTATCGCCACGGCGATGAGGCGACACCGCGCTTTCATCCGCTGCCACCGCCCATGCTGGCCCTGCACCAACGTATCAAGCGTTCGCTGGACCCGCAGGGCATCCTCAATCCCGGTCGCATGTACCCGGAACTCTGATGCAGACGCGCCTGCCCCAATCCCTGCTCGCCACCGCCGCCGGCCAGGAGGCCGATCGCATCCTGCGCAGCTGTGTGCACTGCGGCTTCTGCACCGCCACCTGCCCGACCTACCAGCTGCTGGGCGACGAACTGGACGGCCCGCGCGGCCGCATCTATCTCATTAAACAAATGCTAGAGGGGAACGAGCCCGGCAGCCACACCCGCCAGCACCTGGATCGCTGCCTGACCTGCCGCGCCTGCGAGACCACCTGCCCCTCGGGGGTGAACTACCATCGCCTGCTCGACATCGGCCGCGAGGAACTGGACCGGCGGCTGCCGCGGCCTGCCGCTGAGCGGCTGCTGCAGCGCGCCCTGCGTCTGGCCCTGCCCTATCCTCGACGTTTCAAACTTCTGTTAGCACTGGGCCGGGGCGTTGCCCGGTTGCTGCCCGCCACACTCAGACGCAAGCTGCCGCCGGCACAGACCATGCCCGCATGGCCGGCCAACACCCATTCCCGCCGCATGCTGGCCCTGGCCGGCTGCGTGCAGTCGGTCGCGACCCCGGCCACCAACGCGGTCACCGCCCGGGTGCTGGACCGGCTCGGCATTCAGCTCATCGAAGCACCGGCGGCGGGCTGCTGCGGCGCCATGAGCCATCACTTCGCCGCCACCGACGAGGCGCGCGCCATGATGCGACGCAACATCGATGCCTGGTGGCCGGATATCGAACAGGGCGCCGAGGCGATCCTGGTCACGGCGAGCGGCTGCGGTGCCTTCGTCAAGGAATACGGCAAGCTGCTGGCCGACGATCCGGCCTATGCCGAGCGGGCGGCACGGGTCAGTGAACTGGCGAAGGATCCGGCCGAAGTGCTGCACCAGGAAGATCTTGACGCCCTGGGCCTGGACGGCGGCGGCCGCCGGGTGGCCTATCATCCGCCCTGCACCCTGCAGCACGGCCAGCAATTACCGGAGATCGTCGAGGGCATCCTCACCCGGCTGGGCTATCAACTGACGCCGGTGGCGGACAAACATCTGTGCTGCGGCTCGGCCGGCACCTACTCCATCACCCAGCCCGAACTGGCCGGGCGGCTGCGCGACAACAAACTGGCCGCGCTCAGCGCCGGCCGGCCCGAGCTCATCGCCACCGCCAACGTCGGCTGCCAGCTGCATCTGCAGACCGGGTGCGAGCAGCCGGTAAGGCACTGGATCGAACTGCTGGATGCTGAAACCGACTTATTGATTCAATGATTTGTCATTGCGATGCCCAGACCCGAAAGGTGGGGTACCCATAATGAAGCCTGAAGGGCTTCTATGGGAGAAGCGCGGCAATCTGGTACAGCAGACTCAACCGGAACGGGATTGGCACGACGCTTCGCGTCTCGCAATGACGAAACAACCGGAAGACTTCAATACGCAACTACAGGCAGCGCATGTCCAACGATCAGTACGACCTGCTCATCATCGGCGCCGGCATCTCCGGTACCGCGCTGCTGTACCTGGCGGCCCGCTACAGCGACATCGAGCGCATCGGCATCCTGGAGAAGTACGCCGCCCCGGCGCAGGTCAACAGCCTGTCCAGTAACAACAGCCAGACCCTGCACTGCGGCGACATCGAGACCAACTACAGCCTGGACAAGGCGCTCAAGGTGCAGCAGGCCGCGCGCAAGCTGGCCAACTACTGCCTGCGCCAGCCGGACCGCGAGCATCTGATCTTCAAGTATCCCAAGATGGTGCTGGGCGTCGGCGAAACCGAGTGTGCAGGGCTGCGCAAACGCTTCGACAGCCTCAGCCCGCACTATCCCGCGCTGCGGCTGCTGGAGAAGCAGGACATCGCCCGCATCGAGCCCGCCGTAGCCACAGGCAGCAACGGCCACCTGCGCCCGGAACCGCTGCTGGCGCTGGGCTCGACCGATGAATACACGGCGGTGGACTTCGGCGCCGTATCGCGCTCCTTCCTGCGCCAGGCGCAGGCCGTGCCCGGCAAGCAGGTGGATGTGCGCTACAACGAACCGGTCACGCGTATTGTCATCGAGGACGCCGGCCTGCGGGTGGACAGCGGCCGGGCCTGCTACCGCACCCGCGCGCTGGTGGTCTGCGCCGGCGGGCACAGCCTCAAGCTGGCGCAGGATCTGGGCTACGGCCTGGAATATTCCTGCCTGCCGGTGGCCGGCAGTTACTACTTCACTCCCCAGATCCTCAACGGCAAGGTCTATACCGTGCAGAACGACAAGCTGCCCTTTGCCGCCATCCATGGCGATCCCGACGTCATGGTGCCGGGCAAGACCCGCTTCGGCCCCACCGCGCTGATCCTGCCCATCCTGGAGCGCTACAACTACCGTACCCTGCCGGATTTCCTGCGCGTGCTGCGCTTCGACCGCCGGGTGGCGCAGGTGCTGTGGGATCTGCTCAAGGTCAGCGATATCCGCAACTACATGGCCAAGAACCTGCTGTTCGAGGTGCCGGTGCTGCGCAAGGGGCTGTTCCTGCGCGACGTGCGCAAGATCGTGCCGGGTCTGCGCTATGGCGATCTCAGCTTTGCCCGCCGTTTCGGCGGCATCCGCCCGCAGCTGATCGACAAGCCCAATGCGAAGCTGTTGATGGGCGAGGCCAAGATCGACACCGGCCAGGGCGCGATCTTCAACATGACGCCCTCGCCCGGCGGCACCTCCTGCCTGGACAATGCCGAGAAGGACCTGCGCAGCCTGGCCGACTTCCTGGGGGCGGAGATCGACGACACGGCCCTGGCCGCCGAACTGGAGGCCCCGGGTGAGCCGGTTTAGGCGCGGCTGCGCGGGGCTGCTCTGTCTGCTGCTGTCCGGCCCGGCCGCGGCCGAACCGCCGGAGCGGCAGCCGCCGGTCTGGCTGCGGGTGGATACCGACCGCCTGGAACTCCACGTCATGCGCGACGGTGAACGGCTGCGCACCTATGACAATATCGCCATCGGCCGTTACGGCGCCACCACGGCCAAGCGTGCCGGCGACGGGATGACGCCGCTGGGCGAGTTCCACATCGTACGCATCGCGACGCGCACCGACTTCCACCGCTTCTACGGCCTGGATTATCCCAACCTCGCCCATGCCCGCGCCGGGCTGCAGGCGGGCCGTATCACGGCGACGCAGTTCGCGCGCATCCGCCAGGCCCTGCATCGGGGCATCGAGCCGCCGCAGCACACGGCCCTGGGCGGTTACATCGGCATTCACGGACTGGGGGATGGCGATCCCGCGGTGCATGCCGATTTCAACTGGACCGAGGGCTGCATCGCCCTGACCAACGAACAGGTGGATGATCTGGCTCAATGGATCGACAAAGGCGTGAGGGTGGTCATTGAATAGCCGCCGGCCTTGGATATACTGCGATCTGAGACCCATTCACCACAGAAGGTTTCTTTCACCCACCCCTCGTCACAGGGAGACGCGACAATGAAACAAACGACACGAACCGGCGCCATCCTGCTCCTCGGCGCCTTCACCCTCGGCGGCTGTGCCAGCACCGGCGAAATCGAACAGCTGCGTTCCGATATCGAACGGGCGCAGAGCACGGCGGATGCCGCCGCCGCCGAGGCCGCCGCGGCCCGGAGCGATGCGGCCGCCGCCCGCACCCTGGCCGAAGAGGCCCAGGACGACGCCGCCGCCGCCAAGGCCCGGGCCGAGGAGACCGATGCCAAGATCGACCGCATGTTCAAGAAGAGTATGTACAAGTAAGATCGGGCGCCGCCCTGCCGGTCCCGGCAGGGCGGCATTTCACTCCGGCAGCGACACCGGTACCGGATAACCGCTCGGATTCTCCACAGCCTGTTTGATCCGCCTGCCGCTCAGGCGCACCGGCGGGCGCCCCTCGGTCGCCGCCTCGATGGCATCCAGGGCAATGGACAGCAGCAGTTCACGCCCGGGCCGGTCCTCCTCCAGCGGGGGATGCACCTCGAGGTAGAGGGTCCCCAGCAGCCACCCCGCCTTCACCGTCTGGTTGACGATCCGCACCGGCGTGCCGACCGGCACCTGCTCGTAGAGGACGGCAACATCCTCCGGGTACATGCGGATGCAGCCGTGCGTGACCCGCATACCGATGCCCCAGGGCTTGTTGGTGCCGTGGATGAGATAGCCCGGCACGCTCAGGCGCAGCGCATGCCGGCCGAGCGGATTGTCGGGCCCCGCCGGCACCACCTCCGGCAGCGGCTCGCCGCGGGCCGCGGCCTCCTCGCGGATCGAAGCGGGCGGATACCAGGCCGGATCGGTCTGTTTGCGGATGATCTTCCAGCTGCCCAGCGGGGTGTTCCAGTCCATGCGCCCGACGCTGACCGGCCAGGTCCGCACCACCCGTCTTTCATCGCCGGCTGCCGGTGGATAGTAGTACAGGCGCATCTCGGGCACATTCAGTACCAGACCTTCGCGCTCACCGGCCGGCAGGATGAAACGGGTCGGCAGGGTCACCGGGGTGCCGTCTCCCGGCAGCCAGCGGTCCACGCCGGGATTGGCCAGCAGGATCTCGTCATGGCCGAGTTGATGGCGGCGGGCGATATCCAGGAGGGTATCCTCATGGGCGGCCTCGATCACCTGGACCCGGCCCACCAGATCCACGTCCTGCGGCGGCAGGGGGAAATCCTGAGCGTGCCCCGTCAGCGGCGACAGCAGCAGCAGGGAAAACAGCAGAAAGCCTTTCATGTCCGACATCATGGCGGGACGCATGCGCACACGCGTGCGTTTCAGAGTTCGTCCAGGTAGCGCTCCAGGCTGGCGCTGTGACCGGGCTCGATGTCGATGATCCGCAGTCCGGCCCACCAGGCGCCCGGTTGCTCCGAGGCCTGGCACCAGAGGGATTCCACCCCGAGGCGCAGGGGTTCACTGCTGCGGGCGGCGGCGCCAAGCTCCAGTTCGCACTGGTAGACGGCATTGGCCGGCAGCGGTTGCTCGCAGAAGATCATCATGCCGCTGGGCGAGAGGTTCAACAGGGTGCCGAGCTCCTGGCCGGTATTCAGGTCGCGGACCCGGACCCCGGCGGGAACGGCCTTGCGGGCGTGTTGGCGTTTCTCTTCCATTGACGGCTCCGTCAGCCAGATTTCATCGATTGCTCGGGTTCTTATCGGCGATCCAGGACAGAACCGTATCCATGACCCGGTCGACGAAGGCCCGGGTGTCCTGCTGCACGATCCGGGCGGTGTCCGCGGCCAGGCGCCGCGCCAGCTGGTCGCGCGAATACTCGGCCGCCTTCACCCCCATGGGATCGACGAACAGGTAGCGTTTGCTGAGCTTGCTGTACCAGGCCAGACGCAGTCGCCGCGGCCGGCTGTCCGGCTCGATGAACTGGAACCAGGTGCCGTAATCGATCTGCTCCAGGTGCTCGGCATGGGTCTGCTCCAGGGCCGAGAGACGGGTTTCGGTCGAGTCCGTCCCGGTCTGCTCAGGCAGGGTGAGGTCCAGCACCTCCAGCCGGACCGGCGCCGCCTCGGGGGCGGTCTGCGGGTCGCAGGCCGCTTCCTGCCAGGCCTGGATGCGTTTCATCAGTTCCGGCGTATCCTTGCGGCCGTATTCGCTCAGTTCCCCCAGCGAATCGCGGATCGCCGTCTGTATCCGCGGCAACCGTGCCCGACGGCGTTTGCACTCGGCCTCGGATTCGGGGGGTTCGATACTGTCGACGATATCCTGCAGCACCCGGGTGGCCAGCTTCCAGGCCGGGTTGGCCTCGCCGTCATGCTCGCGCAGGAGGATGAACATCAGCTTCTCCGCCCAGACCTGGGTCAGATGAACGGCGGCCTCCTCGGGCAGATGGCGTTCGGCGACGATGCGGGCGATCTCGGCGTGCGCGCGCCGCCGTGCCTGTCCCAGCCGCTCCTGGCCGTTGGCCGCCTCCACGGCGCGGCTTTCGATGATCCCGGTCTTGTGTTCGAGTTCCTCGATGTGCGAACCGAGCCCCTGCTCCAGGTCCTCGAACAACTGCGGGTCCTGCGCATAATCCTGCATGATCCGCTCCACGGTTTCGCGCAGGCAGGGAAAGATGCCGCGCTGCAGGTCGTCCTCGACCACCCAGTGGGCGCCGGCATCGACCATCCGGTCGAGCAGCCGCCGCGCCGGATGTTCGTTGCGCATGAAGAAGGCCTTGTCCAGCAGCGCGATCTTCAGATAAGGCGTGTGCAGCCGGCTGAGCAGCGCCTTGACCGCGTTGGGCAGCCGCTCCTCGGCCAGCATGCGCTCGAACAACAGCCCGACCAGGTCGATGATGTCGGCATCCTCGGGATCCAGCGCCGCCTGGTCCACTGCGCTTTCGATCTGGCGCCGCTCGGTGTCGATGACGGTCTGCAGATGGCCGAGCAGATCGGCATCCACTTCCAGATTGGTGATCAGCCGGTCCAGATCCTGGGCCGCGCCGCCGTCCCCGGCATAGGTGTCCTGAATGCTCTGGGCCGACTGCACGATGCGGCGGCGGCTGGATTCGCGCTGTTCCGGCGGCAGCTGCCGGCTGTCCGGTTCCGCCTCGCCACGATGGGAGGCCATGCCGCGGCGCAGATCGGTGAGCAGATCCAGTTCCTCGTCGGAAAGCATCGCATTGCCCGTGCCGCCGCCGGCTCCGCCGTGACCGGCCGACCCGCGGCTGGCATGCGGGCGCGCACTCTCCTCGCCGGCGGCGCCCGCCGGGGCGTCCACCACCGAGAAACCGCTGTCGGCACCGCGGCCACCCTGCGCCTCGCCGGCTGCAGGCGAGGATGCCGGCCGCGTCCGTCGGGCATCATGGTGCTTGCGGATCTCGTAGCGCAGGTTGGGCAGGATGCCGGCGCTGACCAGCCGCCGGTTGTATTCCTCGTAATAGGCCTGCAGTTCGCGGATGACATGGCGGTCATAGAGCGCGAACAGGATCAACAGGACCGGCTTTTCCATCTCGATATCCTGCAGCGCGTCGGCGAAGGCCTGGGCCAGCTGCACCGGTCCGCCGGGCTGGGCCTGCTCCGCCACCCGGTCACCGCCGTTGACGACGGCCAGGCGCTGGTCGAGGCCGTAGAGGGCATCGGCATAGGCGGCATTGGCCTTGGCGACGAGGTTCCTGACCGGCAGTTCGTATTCAATGGCCTGCTTGTCCACCAGGGCCAGCTGCTGCATCTTCAGGCCGGCCAGCCCGCTGCCGCCGGTGGCCGGCAGCCGTCCCTGGATGAAATTCTCGAAGCCGGCATCCACCGCCTGCAGATAGCGCTCGGCGAGGCGGTCCTGGTTGCGCTTGACCAGGTTCATGGTGCCGAAATACTGCAGCTGCTTCTGATTGTCCCCGGCCTTGTCGGCGGCTTCCAGCAGCGCGATTTCCACCTGCTCGAGCAGGGCGTGGATGAGCGGCGCGAGGTGCGAGCGGGTCATGCGCCGGCAGCTTTCCATCAGCTTGCCGAACTTGCCGCCGAGAGGGGTGGTGCGCCCTTGTGCTGTACTTGTCATTATTCGTCCGGTTCCATTCATGCGTGGCGGGCATCCCGGCCCTGATCGTTGCCCCGTATTATGCGCCCCCGGCCCCGGCCGGCCAATGGCAGGTCATGGCCGCGGACAGGCGGGCGCAGCGGATTCCGACGGCGGACAGAGGCCGGAGGCCGGGGTGTGATGATCCCGCGGTTTGCCTCCCCCGGCGCAGACGAGCGGACGCGGTGTTCCCGGCCTGCCCTATTCCAGTTCCTCCAGCCGCTTCACAAAGGCGGCCTCATCCAGCACTTCGATCCCCAGCTGTTCGGCCCTGGTGAGCTTGGAGCCCGCCTCGCTGCCGGCAACGACATAGTCGGTTTTCTTCGACACGCTGCCGGTCACCTTCGCGCCCAGCGCCTCCAGTCGCTCCCTGGCCTGGTCACGGGTCATGGACTCGAGCGCGCCGGTCAGCACCCAGGTCTGCCCCTTGAGCGGCAGATCGGCCCGGCGCTTGATCTTCTGCGCCGGCGGCTCGATCCCGTGGCGGCGCAGTTTGTCGATCACCTGGCGGTTATGCTTCTGCTTGAAGAAGGTGGCGATCTCGCGCGCCACCACCGGGCCGACATCCGGCACCTCCTGCAGCGCCGCCTCGTCGGCCTCCATCAGGGCATCCAGACTGCCGAAATGCGCGGCCAGGGCCTTGGCCGTGGCTTCTCCGACCTCGGGGATACCCAGTGCGTGAATGAAGCGCGGCAGCGAGACCGCCTTGCTCCTGTCCAGGGCCTGGATCAGGTTCTGCGCCGATTTCTCGGCCATGCGGTCCAGGCCGGCGAGCTGCGCCTGCGTGAGCGCATACAGATCGGCGGCATCCCGCACCAGGTCGCGGTCGACCAGCTGCTCGATCAGCTTGTCGCCCAGGCCGTCGATGTCCATGGCCCGGCGTGAGGCGAAGTGGATCAGTCCGGCCTTGCGCTGGGCCGGGCAATGCAGTCCGCCGCTGCAGCGCAGGGCGGCGGCGCCCTCGTCGCGCACCACGTCGGAGTGACACACGGGGCATTTCTTCGGCAGGCTGATCCGCTTCGCACCCTTGGGGCGTCTGGCCTTGACCACGGCGACCACCTGCGGGATGACGTCACCGGCACGGCGCACCACCACGGTATCGCCCAGGCGGATGTCCTTGCGCTCGATCTCGTCCGGATTGTGCAGGGTGGCGTTGGTGACTGTCCCCCCGCCGACGAACACCGGCTCCAGCCGCGCCACCGGCGTCAGCACGCCGGTGCGCCCGACCTGCCATTCCACCTCGCGCAGTACCGTGTTGACCTCCTGCGCCGGGAACTTGCGGGCGATGGCCCAGCGCGGGGCACGGGAGACGAAACCGAGCCGTTCCTGCAGGTCACGGCGATCGACCTTGAACACGACGCCATCGATATCGAAGTCCAGCGACTCGCGCCGGCGCTCCATATCCTGATAGTACTCGTGACAGCCTTCCAGGCCCTTGACCCGGCGGATCTCGGGATAGATGCGCTGGCCCCAGGCCTTCAGCTGCTCCAGCACATCGATGTGGCGCTCGGGCAGTTCTGCGCCCTCGACCAGCCCGGCGCCATAGCAGAAGAATTCCAGCGGCCGCTTCGCCGTGACCTTCGGATCGAGCTGGCGCAGGCTGCCGGCGGCGGCGTTGCGGGGGTTGACGAAGGTCTTGCCGCCCTCCTTTTCCGCCGTTTCGTTGAGCCGCCTGAAGCCGGCGTGGGTCATGTAGACCTCACCCCGTACCTCCAGGCGTTCCGGATAGTCCCTGCCGACCAGCTTCAGGGGTATGGAGGCGATGGTGCGCACGTTGGCGGTGATGTCCTCGCCGGTGGTGCCGTCGCCGCGGGTCGCGCCGCGCACGAGGCTGCCCTTTTCGTACAGCAGGCTCACGGCCAGCCCGTCCAGCTTGGGTTCGGCGGCGTATTCGATCACCTCGTCGGTCTTCAGGCGCTCGTGGATACGGCGGTCGAAGTCCTCGAGTTCCTGATCGGAGAAGGCATTGTCCAGCGACAGCATGGGCAGTTCGTGGCGCACCGTGCCGAAGGCGGCCACCGGCTCGGCGCCGACCCGCTGGGTGGGCGAATCCGCGGTGACCAGCTCGGGGTGTTCGGATTCCAGTTCCTGCAGTTCGCGCAGGAGGGCGTCGTATTCGGCGTCGGAGATCTCGGGGGCATCGAGGGCATAGTAGAGATGGTTGTGATGGCGGATCTGCTCGCGCAGCCGCTCGACCCGTTCCCGCAGCTTTTTCGAGGCGCTCATCGGCCGGCGTGCTTGAGTTTCTGCCGGCGCTCGAACTCGGCCACCTCCTCGCGCAGGTTGTCGATGCGCTGGCGACTCAGGGGACTGCGGGTCTCGTCGCGCAACTCGCCGCCGAGGATGTCGGCAAGCCTGTGGGCGGTGTCGTCCAGGTCGTCAAAGGCCTTGAGCGAATCGATGGGGGCCGGCAGTTGCAGGAACAGGCTCAGGCCCGGCGTGGTGAAATGCCCCAGCGCGGCGGGATCGAAGGTGCCGGGTTCGGTGAGGTTGGCGATGCTGAACACCGGTCGGCGGAAGCTGCCGGGCGCCATGCGGTGATAGATCTGCATGTCGCCGTATTCCAGCCCCAGTTCGGTGAAGGCGCGGTCCATGTGGGTGCCGCTGAAGGGCTCGCCGCGCGGGGCAATGAGATAGAAGACGATGATCTTCTCCACCGCGTCGGGCGGGTGCGCCGCTGCGGCAGCCGGATCACCTGCGCGTTCCTCCTTGATGGCGGCGCTCAGTTCCTCCAGCTCCTGGTCGATCGCATCCGGCCAGGCCCGGGGTTCCGCCTCCGCCGCGGGCGGCTCGACCTGGCTGAAGGTTTCGGACTCCAGCGCGGAATCGCCGCCGATATCGAAATCACCGGGCTCGGGCTGGGTATCGGGTTCGACCCGGGGCTCGACCCGCGGCGTCCGGGTGGGGCGGCGCGACCAGAGGTAGACCCCCGCGATCACCAGCACACCCACCCCCAGCAGTATCCAGCGCAAGGATTCCATGCCCTACCCCTTCCGGACTCACATGGCCGCCATCTGCGCGGCCTCGTCGATGTCGACCGCCACCAGGCGCGAGACGCCCGGCTCGTTCATGGTCACGCCGATCAGCTGGTTCGACAACTCCATGGTGATCTTGTTGTGGGTGATGAAGATGAACTGCACCCGTTCGGCCATCTCGCGCACCATGTCGCAGAAGCGCCCGACATTGGCGTCGTCCAGCGGCGCATCCACCTCGTCGAGCATGCAGAAGGGCGAGGGATTGAGTTCGAAGATGGCGAACACCAGTGCCACGGCGGTCAGCGCCTTCTCGCCGCCGGAGAGCAGGTGGATGGTGCTGTTGCGCTTGCCCGGCGGCCGGGCCATGACCGCCACACCGGTATCCAGCAGATCCTCGCCGGTCAGTTCCAGGTAGGCATGGCCGCCGCCGAACAGGCGCGGGAACATGGCCTGCAGTCCGGTATTGACCTTGTCGAAGGTCTCCTTGAACCGGGTGCGGGTCTCGCGGTCGATCTTGCGGATGGCGTTCTCCAGCGTCTCCAGCGCATCGGTCAGATCCTTGTGCTGGGCATCCAGATATTCCTTGCGCTTGGACTGCTCCTCGAATTCCTCGATCGCCGCCAGGTTGATCGGCCCCAGGCGCTGGATGCGGGTCTCCAGCTTGTCCAGTTCCTCCGCCCAGGCCTCGATGCTGGCCTGCTCGGACAACTCCTGCTTCAGGATCTCGAGCTCGTAGCCGGTCTCGCCGAGCTGCTCCAGCAGGGTCTGGCTGCGGGTCTTGAGTTCCTGCCAGGCCATGCGCTGCTGGCCCAGTTCCTCGCGCAGGCGCTGGCTGTCCTGTTCCCTGCGCTGGCGGTTCTGTTCCTGGCTGCGCAGGTTGTGTTCGATCTCCTCCACGGAGCGGCGGGCGGCCTGCAGCTCCTTCTCCACCTCACTGCGCTGCGCCAGCAGCCGTTCCAGTTCCTGCTCCTGCTCGCGCAGCGGCGCCTCGCCGGCGGCGATGGCCTGCTGCAGTTCCTCGGTGCGCTGGCGCAGGTGGGTCTGCTGGCCCTGCATGCGTTCCAGGTTCTCGCGGGTGCTCTTGAGTGCGGTGCGCATGGACTCGACCTGGATCGCCAGCCCGTGGGCCTCATCGCGGTCGGTCTGTGCCTGCTGACGGGCGGCCTGCAGGGCTTCGCGGTAACGCTCGCGGTCGGCCTCGCGCTGCTCGCGTTCCCGCGCCAGGGTATCCATCTGCGCCATGGCCTCGTGCAGGCGGCTGCGGGCCGAGCCATGGGTATCGGTATCGCTCTGCTGCTGAGCGCGGATCTCGCCGGCTTCCTTGTCCAGGGCCTCGCGCCGGTTGTGGATCTGTTCCTGGCGCGAGCGCTTGGAACTCAACTGGGCACGCAGGTCGCTGTGGGCGCGGTGCGCCTGGTTGACCCCGGTCTGCAGTTCGTCGCGCTGCTGCTCCAGGCCGTGCAGTTCATCGCGGGCCTGTTGCAGAGCGGCCTGCTTATGCTCTATTTCTTCAGTCAGAGCCTCAAGAGTCTTTGATAGCTCACTGATTTCCTTTTCTCTTTCCAGGACGCCTGCCTGGGCATCCTGATCCCGGCTCAGGCGCAGCCAGCGTGCGCCCAGCCAGATGCCGTCACGGGTGATGACCGACTGCTCCGGACCAAGCTGCGAGCGCAGCGCCAGGGCCTCGGGCAGACTGTCCACGGCCTGCACCCCATCGAACAGTCCATTCAGGGACCAGGGCGCGCTGACCCTGGCCACCAGCGCCCGGTCACCGGCAGGCGCGCTGCCGGCGCTCGCCGAGGTGTCGAACAGAGTCAGGGAACCTTCACCCAGTTCCTCCAGCGCCTGGGCCGGTCGGGCGAGGTCGTCCACGCACACGGCCTCCAGATAAGCCCCCAGCACCGTCTCGACCGCGCGTTCCCAGCCGGGCTCGACCTGGAGTTGCTCGGCCAGGCGCGGCGCCTCGTGCAGGCCGCGCGACTCCAGCCAGGCCGCGACCGCGCCGCCCTCCTTGCCCAGGGCCGCCTTCTGCAGCGCCTCCAGCGACACCAGTCGGCCGCGTGCCTCCTGCTGGCGGCTGTGCAGGGATTCCAACTCCTGCTGACGACCCTGAAGTTGTTCTCTTAATTCATTGATTCGACTGCGTGCTGAATCGAGTTCCGCCTGTTTCGCCTCGACCGCGCCGGCATGCTCCGCCTCCTGACTCGAAAGCGCATCAATTTCCTGTTGCAACTGACTGTCATCAAGCCTGTTTTTCTCTTCCTCAATACGGGAAAGGCGCTGTTCGTACTGGGTCAGTTGGCGCTCCAGCTGATCGATGCGGGCGCGCTCCACCTGGGCCGTCTGCTGCGGCTCGGCGGCGCGCTGATTGAAGTCCTCCCACTCGGCCTGCCACTGCTGCATCGCCTGCTCGGCCTGCTGCAGCGCCTCGCGCGATGCCTCCGCCCTGCCCTGCAGTTGTTCCAGCACCGGCTGCTTTTCGGTGAGCTCGGCGTCCAGCTCCTCCAGGCGTCTGCTGTCGACGCTGATGTGGGCCTCGACTTCGTTCCAGGCCTGCTCGGCCTTCTTCAGTTCCTCCTGCTGGCGCTGGCGGCTTTCCTTGCTGTGCTGGATGGCCTGCTCCAGGCGGGCGATCTCGGCACCCAGGCCATAGTAGCGGCCCTGCACCTCGTTGAAGGTCTCGTTGGCCTCGACCAGGGCTTCACGCGATTTCTCGATCTCGGCCTCGATGTGACGCTGCTCGGCGACGACGCCTTCCAGGGCCGTCTCCTGCTCCTTGATGGCGCGCTCCTTGTCGGCGAATTCATGATGCAGGGCCGAGTACTTCAGCGTCAGCAGTTCCGCCCGCAGCCGCCGCTCCTGCTGCTTGAGCTCCTTGTAGCGCTCGGCGGTGCGCGCCTGGCGCTGCAGCTTATCAAGATATTTCTCAATTTCATCACGCAAGTCATTGAGACGATCGAGATTTTCATGTGTGTGCCGGATACGGTTTTCGGTTTCGCGACGACGCTCCTTGTACTTGGAGATACCGGCGGCCTCTTCCAGGTAGATGCGCAATTCCTCCGGCTTGGCCTCGATCAGGCGCGAGATCATGCCCTGCTCGATAATGGAATAGGAGCGCGGACCCAGCCCGGTGCCGAGGAAGATGTCGGTGATGTCGCGACGCCGGCAGCGGGTGCCGTTGAGATAGTAGTTGGACTGGCCGTCGCGTGAGACCTGGCGCTTGATGGAGATCTCGTTGTAGTGCGCGTACTGGCCGGTGACCTTGCCCTCGCTGTTGTCGAAGATCAGTTCCACGCTGGCGTGCCCGACCGGCTTGCGGGCATTGGAGCCATTGAAGATGACATCCGCCATGGAGTCGCCGCGCAGATGCTTGGCCGAGGACTCACCCATGACCCAGCGCACGGCGTCGATGGTGTTGGATTTGCCGCAGCCGTTGGGACCGACGATGCCGACCAGGTTGGTCGGGATGTGGATGGTGGTGGGGTCGACGAAGGACTTGAAACCGGCCAGTTTTATTTTGGTCAGACGCATCGGGGCAAGATACAGGATTCAGGATTCTGGATACAAGCTGACCGGTCACCGCCCGGGCAGTCCTTCCCGACGGTGACGGCATCAGCACGGAATGGCGGGCAGACAGTCTGGAGCCCCGCCGCGCAAGTGCGGTATCCTACCACAATCGCCGGGGCCGGAACCGTGCACTGTCGAGCCCTGATCGCCCCGGAGCCAGGCTCCGGCCACAGCAACCCGATTCCGTATTCCGACCCATGCCGTCCCAACCCAGCAAAGACCTCGAAACCTTCGACAATCCACAGCCCGAACGCGATTACACCATTCGCATCCGGGTGCCCGAGTTCACCTGTCTGTGCCCCAAGACCGGCCAGCCGGACTTCGCCACCCTGGACCTGGAATACGTGCCCGAGCACAAGTGCGTTGAACTGAAATCACTCAAGCTCTACGTCTGGTCCTTCCGTGACGAGGGTGCCTTCCACGAGGCGGTGACCAATCGCATCCTCGACGATCTGGTCGCGGCCATCCAGCCGCGCTTCATGCGGCTTACCGCCGAGTTCAACGTGCGCGGCGGCATCTATACCACCGTGGTGGCCGAATACCGGGCCGAGTACTGGCAGCCCGCCCCGCCCGTCAGCCTGCCCTGATCCGATGCCCCATGCCCTGGGCATCGACTTCGGCACCTCCGGCGTCCGCGCCTGCGCAATCGACGCTGATGGCGTCATCCGGGCCGAGGCCCGGACCGCCCTGCCCGCGCCGCAGCGCGCCGGCACCGCTGTGTCACAGGATCCCGGACAGTGGTGGCAGGCCCTGGAGCGGGTACTCGATGAACTCGCGGCCCGCCGCGCCCTGGCGCGGGTCGAGCGGGTCGCCGTGGACGGCACCGCCGCCACCCTGCTGCTGTGCGCCCCCGACGGCACGCCGCTGACCCCGGCCCTGATGTACAACGATGCCCGTGCGGTCGGGCAGCTGGCAGCCATCTCCGCCACCGCACCTCCCGAGGCGCCGGTGCACAGCACCAGCTCGAGCCTGGCCAAGCTGCTGTGGCTGCGCGAGCGGTATCCGGTACCGCAGGCACGCGCCCAGCACCAGGCCGAGTGGATTGCAGGCCGGCTGAGCGGACGTTTCGATCAGGGCGACGAGAACAACGCGCTGAAGCTGGGCTACGACCCGCAGCGTCGCGAGTGGCCAGCCTGGCTGCAGGCGCTGGAACTGCCCGCCGGCCTGCTGCCGCAGATCCATCCCGCCGGCACCCCGCTGGCCCCCCTGCAGGCCGGACTGCGGCGGCGCTGGGGCTTCCCGGATCAGGCCTTTGTGTGCGCCGGCACCACCGACAGCACCGCCGCGGTGATCGCCGCCGGGGCGGTCCAGCCCGGCCAGGCGGTCACCGTGCTGGGTTCGACCCTGGTGTTGAAGGTGATCTCGCCGCAGCCGGTGTCTGCGCCCGAATACGGGATCTACAGCCACCGTCTGGGCGATGCCTGGCTGGCCGGCGGCGCCTCCAACGCCGGCGGCGCTGTGCTGCGCCAGCACTTCAGCGACGCGCGCATGGCCGAGCTGACCCCGCAGCTGCGCCCTGACCGGCCGACCTGCCTGGAGTACTATCCCCTGCCCGCCCCGGGCGAACGCTTCCCCTGGAATGACCCGCAACTGCCGCCGAAGCTGCGACCGCGGCCGACGTCGGAACTGAAGTTCTTCCAGGGCATACTGGAAGGACTGGCGCGCATCGAACGCAGCGGCTACCGCCGGCTGCGCGACCTGGGCGCCCCCTGGCCGACCGAGGTACTGAGCAGCGGCGGCGGGGCGGCCAATGCGCCCTGGCGGGCCATACGGGCGCGCCTGCTGGGTTGCCCGGTGAAACTGGCGGCACAGCAGGAGG
>PABG01000133.1 GCA_002699185.1 Gammaproteobacteria bacterium
CGAAGCCCTGCGCCGGGCCGGCGTTGTGGACTGAAGCATGACTTATCATTCAACTCGGGTTGCTTACATGAAACTGTCTCTTGCCCTGCGTAGCCTGGCCGCTGTAACGGCCGCCCTGATGCTGACCGCCTGCAGCACGGTCCGGGAATACATGCCGGGGGAAAAAGCCGATTACAAACAGAGCCGCCAGGAGCCGACGCTGGAACTGCCGCCGGACCTGCGTTCCAGCGAGATCGAGGACAGCCTGGTGATTCCGTCGGCGACCCTGTCCGAATACGAGACCGAGACCCGCACCACCCGGCCGTCCGAGGCCGGGGTGCTGCCCCGGTCGGAGAATATCGAGGTCCGCCAGGACGGCACGCAGCGCTGGCTGGTGGTGCAGGCCCCGGCCGAGCAGGTCTGGCCGCAGGTACGCGATTTCTGGATCCAGAATGGTTTCCTGCTCACCGTGGAGGATCCGCGCGTGGGTATCCTGGAGACCGAATGGGCCGAGAACCGCGCCGACATTCCGCAGGGACCGATTCGCCGCACTCTGGGCAAGGTGATGGATTTCGCCTACTCGGCATCAACCCGTGACAAGTTCCGCGTGCGCCTCGAGCGCGGCAGCGAACCCGGCGTCACCGAGGTCTATCTGACTCACCAGGGGGTGGAAGAGGTGATCGAGGGCACGTCGGACCAGGACGGCAACACCGTCTGGAAGCCGCGTCCGAGCGATCCGGCGCTGGAGGCCGAAATGCTGCAGCGGCTGATGGTGCACATGGGCGTGGAAGAGGAACCCGCCAGGACCCGCATGGCGCAGCAGTCGCAGGAAACCCCGGCGGTGCGCGCCGAGTTGATCCGTACCAACACCGGTGAGGTCGAACTGCGGCTGGCCGACGACTTCTCCCGCGCCTGGCGCCGTACCGGTCTGGCGCTGGACCGGGTCGGATTCACGGTGGAGGACCGCAACCGTTCCGAGGGTGTCTATTACGTCCGCTACAACGATCCGCTCAAGCAGCAGGAGAGCGGCGGGCTGCTCTCGCGGCTGGCCTTCTGGAGCGATGACGAGCCGATCGACCGTGAGGCCCAGTACCAGATCCAGCTGCAGGCCAGCGGGGCACAGACCAACGTGATTGTCCGTGACATGGACGGCAAGCGCGACAATTCGAAAACCGCGGCCCGTATCCTGACGCTGCTGGAAGAACAGCTCAAGTAGGAGAGGGGAGCCGATCCCGGCCATGCGTTTCGCGTCCCTGGGCAGCGGCAGCCGCGGCAACGCCATGCTGGTGGAGACCGGCTCGACCTGCCTCATGGTCGACTGCGGGTTCTCCATCGCCGAGACGGTCAGACGCCTGGCCCGGCTCGGCCGCAGCCCGGAAGAACTCTCGGCCCTCCTGGTCACGCATGAACACAGCGACCACATCCGCGGCGTGCTGCCCTTCGCCCGCCGCCACGGCATCCCGGTCTGGATGACGCACGGTACTGCCGCCGCCCTGCCTGAGGGTGAGCTGCCGCCACTGCATGCGATCGCCGGCTACGCCGATTTTCATGTGGGCGATATCCATGTTCAGCCCTACCCGGTCCCGCATGATGCCCGCGAACCCTGCCAGTTCCTGTTCCACAGCGGCCGTCACCGTCTCGGCCTGCTCACCGACTGCGGCAGCCTGACGCCGCACATCGTCGCCACCCTCCAGGGCTGCGACGCCCTGGTGCTGGAGTTCAACCACGACCCGGAGATGCTCGCCAGGGGCAGCTATCCGCCCGCGCTCAAGCGCCGCGTCGGTGGCGACTATGGCCATCTCAACAATCACCAGGCCTGCCGGTTGCTGGAGCAGATCGAACTGGGGCCGCTGCAGCATCTGGTGGCCGCGCACCTGAGCGAGAAGAACAACGCCCCTGAGCGGGTGCGTGAGCGGCTGGACGCGTTCGACGGCAGGCTCGACTACAGCCTGGCCTGCCAGGACGGCGGTTTCGACTGGCGCACGCTGGAATGACCCTTCGTCGGACTGCGTAGGATGGGTGGAGCGAAGCGCAATCCATCATCGTTGCGGTCAGGCGATGGGTTGCGGCGCTCCGCGCCTCCACCCATCCTACGCTCTCCTCACCCGCCTTACTGGCCCCCACCGGCCGGTTTCAGTATCATTTCCGGCTTCCCGAACCCGCAGATCCAGAGGCCTCCATGCTGCACCTGTCCGGCGCCCCGGCACTTTCCGCTTTCCGTACCGACAAGCTGCTGGAGCGCGCCCGGGAGGCGGGCATCGCGCTGGAGGCCCTGCACACCCGCTACCAGCATTTCGTCGATCTGGAACGCCACCTGGACGCCGCCGAGCAGCGCCGGCTGGAACGGCTGCTGGAGTACGGGGCGCGCACCCCGGCCGTGCCCGCCGGCGCCCAGCTGTTCCTGGTGGTGCCGCGGCTGGGCACCATATCTCCCTGGGCCTCGAAGGCCACCGACATCGCCCACAACTGCGGTCTGAACAAGATCCACCGCATCGAACGCGGCATCTCCTACCAGGTGCTCACCCCCGGTGACCGGCCGCTGGAGGGTGAAGCACGCCGGCGCTTCCTGGAACTGATCCACGACCGCATGACCGAGTCGGTGCTGGAGAGCTTCGAGGAGGCCGAGGGCCTGTTCCGCAGCGCCGATCCGCGTTCCTTCGAGCGTGTCGATATCCTCGGCGGCGGCCGGCCTGCACTGGAGACCGCCAATCGTGAACTCGGCCTGGCCCTGTCGGAGGACGAGATCGACTACCTGGTCGAGAGCTTCAATGCGCTCAACCGCAATCCCAGCGACGTCGAGCTGATGATGTTCGCCCAGGCCAACTCCGAGCACTGCCGGCACAAGATCTTCAACGCCAGCTGGGTGATCGACGGCAGGGCGCGCGAGGAATCCCTGTTCGGCATGATCCGCGAGACCTACCGGGCCAGCCCCGACGGGGTGCTGTCGGCCTATCACGACAACTCGGCCGTGATCGAGGGCTGGGAAGGCCGGCGGCTGTATCCGGATGCCGATGGTCGCTACAGCGAGCACACCGGGCCGGCGCACATCCTGATGAAGGTCGAGACCCACAACCACCCCACCGCCATCTCGCCCTTTCCCGGCGCGGCCACCGGCGCCGGCGGCGAGATCCGCGACGAGGGCGCGACCGGCCGCGGCGGCAAGCCCAAGGCCGGGCTGTGCGGTTTCTCCGTGTCCAACCTGCGCATCCCCGGCTTCGAGCAGCCCTGGGAGACCGACCACGGCCGCCCCGGGCGCATCGTCTCGGCACTGGACATTATGATCGAGGGACCGCTGGGCGCGGCGGCGTTCAACAATGAGTTCGGCCGGCCCAACCTGTGCGGTTACTTCCGCAGCTTCGAGGAGAAGGTGCCGGGCCCGGACGGCGAGGAGGTGCGCGGCTACCACAAGCCCATCATGCTGGCCGGCGGCTACGGCAATATCCGCCCCGAGCACATCGACAAGCAGGACATCCCGCCCGGCGCCCAGATCATCGTGCTGGGCGGGCCGGCCATGCTCATCGGTCTGGGCGGCGGCGCGGCCTCCAGCATGGACAGCGGGGCCAGCGCCGAGGATCTGGACTTCGCCTCGGTGCAGCGCGGCAACCCCGAGATGCAGCGCCGCGCCCAGGAGGTGATCGACCGCTGCTGGGCCATGGGCGCGGACAATCCCATCCTGTCCATCCACGACGTCGGCGCCGGCGGCGTGTCCAACGCCCTGCCGGAACTGGTCAACGACAGTGGCCGCGGCGGGCGCTTCGAGTTGCGCAACTTCCCGGTCGACGAACCCGGCATGACGCCCATGCAGATCTGGTGCAACGAGTCGCAGGAGCGCTATGTGCTGGCCGTCGCGCCGGAGCGGCTGGAGGCCTTCCAGGCCCTGTGCGAGCGCGAGCGCTGCCCCTGTGCCGTGGTGGGCGAGGCCACCGAGGACCAGGACCTGATCGTCGGCGACGGTGAGTTCGACAATGCCCCGGTGGAGGTGCCGCTGAGCCTGATCCTGGGCAAGCCGCCGCGGATGCTGCGGGACGTGCATCACCGCACCTTCCGCAAGCCCGATTTCGACCCTGCCGGGATCGATCCGCTGGAAGCCGCTCTGCGGGTGCTGCGTCTGCCCACCGTGGCCAGCAAGGCCTTCCTGATCACCATCGGCGATCGCACCGTCACCGGCCTGGTCGCGCGCGACCAGATGGTCGGCCCCTGGCAGGTGCCGGTGGCCGACGCCGCGGTGACCACCACCGATCACTACGCCTATACCGGCGAGGCCGTGGCCATGGGCGAGCGCACCCCGATCGCCCTGGTCGACGGGCCGGCCTCCGGACGCATGGCGGTGGGCGAGGCCATCACCAACCTCGCCGGTGCGGCCATCGCCGATCTGTCGCAGCTGCGCCTGTCGGCCAACTGGATGGCCCCGGCCGGGCATCCGGGTGAGGATGCCAATCTGTTCAATACCGTGGAGGCGGTGGGCCGGGAACTGTGCCCGCGGCTGGGTATCGCCATCCCGGTGGGCAAGGACTCGCTCTCCATGAAAACGGTGTGGGAGCAGGACGGGCAGCCGCGCAGCGTGACCGCGCCGCTGTCGCTGATCGTCTCGGCCTTCGCCCCGGTGGAGGACGTGCGCCTGAGCCTGACGCCGCAGCTGCGTACCGATCTGGGCGCGACCGAACTCATCCTCATCGACCTCGGCAAGGGCCGCAATCGCCTGGCCGGTTCGGCCCTGGCCCAGGTCTACAAGCAGGTCGGTCATCATGCCCCGGACCTGGACGATCCGGACGCACTCAAGGCCTTCTTCGATGCGATCCAGACACTCAACCGTCAGGGCCGGCTGCTGGCCTACCACGATCGCTCCGATGGCGGCCTGCTTGCCACCCTGTGCGAGATGGCCTTCGCCGGCCGCACCGGTCTGAGCATCGAACTGGATGCCGTGGGCAGCGAGCCGCTGGCCGCGTTGTTCAATGAGGAACTGGGCGCCGTGATCCAGGTGCGGCAGGCAGATGCGGCCGCGGTGCACGAACTGCTGCATCAGCAGGGATTGGGGCGCTACAGCCATCGCATCGGCACGCTGGATGCGAATGATCGCCTGGTGCTGCATCACGGCGGCCGTGAACTGCTGAACGCCTCCCGGGTGGAACTGCAGCGGGCCTGGGCCGAGACCAGCTACCGCATCCAGGCGCTGCGTGACAATCCCGACACGGCGAAGCAGGAGTTCGACAGCCTGCTGGATACGGGCGATCCGGGCCTGCATGCCGAGCTCACCTTCGATCCGGTTGAAGACGTGGCCGCGCCCTGGATCAACCGGGGCGTGCGTCCGGCCATGGCCATCCTGCGTGAGCAGGGCGTGAACGGCCAGATCGAGATGGCGGCGGCCTTCCACCGCGCCGGCTTTGACTGCGTCGACGTGCATATGAGCGATGTCATCGCCGGGCGGGTGTCGCTGGCCGGTTTCCGCGGGCTGGTGGCCTGCGGCGGCTTCTCCTACGGCGACGTGCTCGGGGCCGGCCTGGGCTGGGCCAAGTCGATCCTGTTCAACCCGCATGCGCGCGACGAGTTCAGCACCTTCTTCGAGCGCAGCGACAGCTTCACCCTCGGGGTGTGCAACGGCTGCCAGATGCTGGCCGGGCTGAAGGAACTCATCCCCGGCAGCGAGCACTGGCCGCGCTTCGTGCGCAACACCAGCGAGCAGTTCGAGGCCCGGCTGTCGCTGGTCGAGGTGACCGACTCACCCTCCATCCTGCTGCGCGGCATGGCCGGCTCGCGCATGCCGGTGGCCGTGGCCCACGGCGAGGGCCGGGCCGAGTTCGACCGCGCCGGCGACCGCGAGCGGCTGCTGGAGCAGGGCGGCATGGCGCTGCGCTACGTGGATCATTACGGCCGCGCCACCGAGACCTATCCCTTCAACCCCAATGGCTCGCCCCAGGGCATCACCGGCGTGACCAGCCGCGACGGCCGGGTCACCCTGATGATGCCGCACCCCGAGCGGGTGTTCCGCACCGTGCAGCATTCCTGGCATCCCGACGACTGGGGCGAGGACGCGCCCTGGCTGCGCCTGTTCCGCAACGCGCGGGTGTGGGTGGACTGAGGCGGGTCTTGTTGCCTGGGTGACGGGAACGCAGAGGACGCGGAGGCGCGGAGACGCAAAGCAACCGACAACAATTGTTTGGTGGCTACTGTAGGATGGGTGAAGGCGCTGCAGCGCCTTCACCCATCAGGTGCCGGTAAACGATGATGGGTTACGCTTCGCTTCACCCATCCTGCGTCAGTGAACTTTATCCGCGGTTCGGTGACAAATTGAGAAAGCAGACTGTCCGCTATGCCTTGGCATCTGCGGACAGTGGCCTGAAATATCAATTCTCCGCGCCTCCGCGTCCTCTGCGTTTTTCGTCGCCAAAGGCCGGAACCCAGCCAAGGTGTCGCCGCCATGCCCAACCGGATCCTGCCCAGCGAAATCACCCCCGAATCCGTCTACCGTGAGCGGCGGCGTCTGATGCAGGCCGGCCTGGCTGTGTTCGGCGCCGGCCTGACCGGGGCCTGGGCGCGGCTGGCCGAGGCGAGGGTGCAGTTCAAAGGTGAGATTTCAGAAAGCCGCTTCAGCACCGACGAGGAACGCACGCCCTTCGAGGACGTGACCACCTACAACAATTTCTACGAATTCGGCACCGGCAAGGGCGACCCGGCCGAGAATGCCCATCGGCTGCAGACCGATCCCTGGTCGGTGACGGTGGAGGGCGAATGCGCCCGGCCCGGGACCTATGCCCTGGAGGACATCCTCAAGCCGCATGGTCTGGAGGAACGCATCTACCGGCTGCGCTGCGTGGAGGGCTGGTCCATGATCATCCCCTGGGTGGGTTTCCCGCTGGGCGATCTGATCAGACGCTTCGAGCCGACCGGCAGCGCGAAGTATGTGGAATTCCAGACCCTGTACGACCCTGAACAGATGCCGGGGCAGCGCCGGCGCATCCTGGACTGGCCCTACGTGGAAGGGCTGCGCATGGACGAGGCCATGCATCCGCTGACGATCCTGGCCGTGGGATTGTATGGCAAGGTGATGCCGAACCAGAACGGTGCGCCCATCCGGCTGGTAGTGCCCTGGAAATACGGCTTCAAGAGCATCAAGTCCATTGTGAGAATGCGCTTCGTCGAGCAGCAGCCGGTGAGCAGCTGGATGCGGGCTGCGCCGGATGAGTACGGCTTCTATTCCAACGTCAATCCGAACGTGGACCACCCGCGCTGGAGTCAGGCCCGCGAACGGCGCATCGGCGAGTTCCTCAAGCGGCCTACGCTGATGTTCAATGGCTACGAGGATGAGGTCGCGGACCTCTATCGCGGCATGGATCTGAAAAAGCATTTCTGATGGCACAGGCAGCTAATGACTGCTGCAGTGGGGCTTAGGCTGGACGTGCCGGTTGCCTGGCAGCGTGCCGTTGTCTTCATGCTGTGCCTGCTGCCGCTGGCCTGGCTGGTGCTGCGGGCACTGACCGGGGCTTTGAGCGCCAATCCCATCGACGATATCACCGATGCCACCGGCACCTGGACCCTGCGCCTGCTGCTCATCACCCTCGCCATGACGCCGCTGCGGCGGCTCACCGGCTGGAAGTGGCCGCTGCGGCTGCGGCGCATGCTGGGCCTGTTCGCCTTCTTCTACGCCAGCCTGCACCTGATGACCTACCTCTGGTTCGACCAGTTCTTTCTCTGGCCCGAGATCCTGGCCGACATCCTGGAGCGGCCCTTCATCACCCTGGGCATGACCGCCTATGCCCTGCTGCTGCCGCTGGCCCTGACCTCCAATCAGGCCAGCCAGCGCCGGCTGCGCCGCAATTGGAAGCGGCTGCACCGGCTGGTCTATCCCATCGCGCTGCTCGGCGTGGTGCATTACTACTGGCTGGTCAAGGCCGATGTGCGTGAGCCGCTGCTCTACGGCGCGCTCTGGCTGGGACTGATGACACTGCGACTGCCCGCGTCGACAAACAGAATGAATCGTCAGGGCGAAAATAAATCGCTTTAATTTTCTTCCGTCCGGCCTTAGATAGCATCGCAAATTCCCCGCCGTTGCGGGGCGCCGAAACCGAGGGCAATGCGATGCAGAATCTGGATCTCGAGGATATCTTCAATCAGCTCGACAGCGAGGAGGGCGGGCTGGACAGCCAGGCCGGTGCCGGCGGCGGGCGCGCCGTGGACCTGAAGCGGCGCCGTCGCATCGAGGACATGCAGGAGGAGCGCCGCCTGCGGCAGATGCTGGAAGATCCCTGGGGCTGAGGCCGGGCCGGGCGGGTTCAGTCCGGCGTGGGAAAGGCGGCCAGTGCCGCTTCCAGCAGGGGCTGGCGGGCCATGTTGTCGCGCCAGAGCGCGTACCAGGTCCGTTCCAGCACCGGTGCGTCGGCGACCACATGCAGTCGTCCGGCGCAGCGGGGATCGGTCTCCAGCCACTGGCGCGGCAGGTAGGCCGCGCCGGGCCGGCGCAGCAGCAGGTCGCGTGCCAGCAGCCCCTGGGCCAGATGCACGGCCGGGGCCGGCAGGTCGGGAAAGCGGCGGGCATGATCCAGCGCGAAGGTCGTGCCCCAGTCGACCAGGATGTAGTTCTCCGCCATCGCCCCGGCGGCGGTCAGACCGGCTTCGGTGGTGACCAGGACCAGTTCCATCACTCCCAGCGGCCGGACGCTGAATTCCGATACCTGCGGCGGATCATAGACGCAGGCGATATCCAGTGCGCCATTCAGCAGCCGGTGGACGAGTTCGTCCCCGGCACCGGCCTCGCCCCGCAGTGCGATATCCGGCAGCGCCTGCTGCAGACGCACCAGCCAGTTCTCCAGCGCGGTCGGCCACAGGTCCGCCAGTCCGCCGATGGCCAGGACGTCACGGAAGGCCTCACCCAGACCCGTTTCCTGCCGGGCCCGCTCCCACTGGTTGATGATGGCGGCGGCGTGCTGCTTCAGCCGGCGTCCGGCCGGGGTGAGTTGAATGTCATTGCGCTTGCGGGTGAACAACTCCACGCCCAGCAGTTCCTCCAGCTGGCGGATGCGGGCGCTGACCGCCGACTGGGTGATGTACAGCCGCTCCGCGGCGCGGCCGAAGTGGCGTACCCGTTCGACTTCCAGAAAGGTCTTGAGCAGGTCGATGTCCATCGGCATGGATCATCACAGATCGGTGGAGGGGCGGCAAGGGCAGGTGCATTCAGGCTATGGCGATGAAAAACGCAGAGGACGCAAAGACGCAGAGGCGCAAAGAAGTCTTTGATAGGTTGGGCTGAGCAAAGCGAAGCCCAACAATTGGCAGCGATGGTTTGATGTCGGGCTTTGCCCTGCTCAGCCCAACCTACGACACAGTTTATGTGTTTCCTCTGCGCCTCTGCGTCTTTGCGTCCTCTGCGTTACCAGCGCAACAGCATCGAGTATCACGCCAGGCGCTTGTACTTGATGCGGTGCGGCTGGTCGGCCGCGTCGCCGAGGCGGCGTTTGCGGTCCTCTTCGTAGTCGGCGTAGTTGCCCTCGAACCATTCCACGTGGCTGTCGCCCTCGAAGGCGAGGATGTGGGTGGCGATGCGGTCCAGGAACCAGCGGTCGTGCGAGGTGACCAGCACGCAGCCGGGGAAGGCCAGCAGCGCCTCTTCCAGGGCGCGCAGGGTCTCCACGTCCAGGTCGTTGGTGGGCTCATCGAGCAGCAGCACATTGCCGCCGCTCTTGAGCAGCTTGGCGAGATGCACGCGGTTGCGCTCGCCGCCGGACAGGTCCCCGACCCGCTTCTGCTGTTCGGAGCCGGCGAAGTTGAAGCGGCCGACATAGGCGCGCGAGGGCGTCTCGTATTTGCCGACCTTGATGATGTCCTGGCCGTCGGAGATCTCCTCCCACACCGACTTGTTGTCATCCAGTGCGTCGCGTGACTGGTCCACATAGGCCAGATGCACGGTGTCGCCGATGCGGATCTCGCCGCCGTCGGGCTGTTCGGCTCCGGTGAGCATGCGGAACAGGGTGGTCTTGCCGGCGCCGTTGGGGCCGATGATGCCCACGATCGCCCCGGGCGGGACCTTGAAGTTCAGATCGTCGATCAGCAGCCGGTCGCCGAAGGATTTGTTCACGCCATTGGCCTCGATGACCAGATCGCCCAGACGCTCGCCGGGCGGGATGTAGATCTCCTGGGTCTCGTTGCGGGACTGGAATTCCTGCGACTGCAGCTCGTCGAAGCGCTGCAGGCGGGCCTTGCTCTTGGCGTGGCGGCCCTTGGGGTTGGAACGCACCCACTCCAGCTCGGACTTGATGGCGCGCTGGCGTGAGGCCTGTTCCTTCTGCTCCTGCTCCAGGCGCTTTTCCTTGTTCTCCAGCCAGGCCGAGTAGTTGCCCTCGAAGGGAATGCCGTGGCCGCGATCCAGCTCCAGGATCCAGCCGGCGACGTTGTCGAGGAAGTAGCGATCGTGGGTCACGGCCACCACGGTGCCCTGGAACTCGGCCAGGAAGCGCTCCAGCCAGGCGACCGACTCGGCGTCCAGGTGGTTGGTGGGCTCGTCCAGCAGCAGCATGTCGGGGTTGGACAGCAGCAGCTTGCACAGGGCCACGCGGCGACGCTCGCCGCCGGAGAGTTTGGTGACATCGGCCTCCCAGGGCGGCAGCCGCAGGGCCTCGGCAGCGACCTCCAGCTTGTGCTCCAGGTTGTGGCCGCCGGCGGCCTGGAGGATGTTCTCCAGCCGCGCCTGTTCGGCGGCCAGGGCATCGAAGTCGGCATCCGGCTCGGCATAGGCGGCATAGACCGCTTCCAGCTTCGCCTGCGCCTCGGCGACCTCGCCCAGACCGTCCTCGACATTGCCGCGCACGTCCTTGGCCGGGTCCAGCTGTGGCTCCTGCGGCAGGTAGCCGATGTTGATGCCGGGCTGGGCCCGGGCCTCGCCCTCGATCTCGGTGTCCACGCCGGCCATGATGCGCAGCAGGGTGGACTTGCCGGAGCCGTTCAGGCCCAGCACGCCGATCTTGGCGCCGGGGAAGAAGGACAGGCTGATATCCTTGAGGATCCAGCGCTTGGGCGGGACGACCTTGCCCACGCGGTTCATGGTGTAGACGTATTGGGCCATGGTGAATGCTTCGATGTGGTGGCTGGAAAGCCGCTTATTATAGGGGCTTGGAGCGGGGCTCTGAAAGAGGGCGGAAATGAAGCTGCTGTGCGATGCGATGCTGAAGGGCCTGGCGCGCTGGCTGCGTGCGGCCGGCTATGACACCGAGTTGCCGCGCCCGGACGAAGGCGACCGCGACCTCATCGAGCGCGCCCGCCGTGAGGGCCGCTGGCTGGTGACGCGCGACCGCAAACTGCTCGAATTCCGCCATGCCGACGAGACGGTGATCCACCTTCAGGCCAATACCCTTGAAGGCTGTGTGGTAGAATTGTCCGCCCGGCTGCCCATCGATTGGCAGCACCGGCCCTTCAGCCGCTGCCTGGCCTGCAACCGGGCGCTGGAGCCGGCCTCCGAGGCCCGGCGGGAGGCGGCGCCGGCCGATGTCCGCGACCAGGCATTGTGGCAGTGTCCGGCCTGTGGCCGGCTCTACTGGGAAGGCAGCCATGTCCGCAGGATGCGCCGCCGGCTGGAGGATTTTACCCGCAAAATCAGGGGCTGAGACGGCCGCCCGGAGCGGAAACCGGCGCCGAATCCTGTTACCATTGTTGTTTTAACCCGCCCGCCCGGCCTCAGTCCCGGGCTCGAACCGCACGCGCGGGCCCCGATTTTCAGCAACTCAGAGGTAAGCGATGTTTGACAAAGACATGAAGATAGCCGGTTATGACGACGAACTCTGGAGCGCCATTCAGGCCGAAGAGACACGTCAGGAAGAGCACATCGAACTGATCGCGTCGGAGAACTACACCAGCCCGCGCGTGATGCAGGCCCAGGGTTCGGTGCTGACCAACAAGTACGCCGAAGGCTATCCCGGCAAGCGCTACTATGGCGGTTGCGAACATGTCGACATCGCCGAGCAGCTGGCCATCGACCGTGCCAAGGAACTGTTCGGTGCCGATTACGCCAATGTTCAGCCGCATTCCGGCTCCCAGGCCAACGCCGCCGTCTACCTGGCCCTGCTGCAGCCGGGCGATACCATCCTCGGCATGAGCCTGGCCGACGGCGGCCACCTGACCCACGGCGCCAAGGTCAACTTCTCGGGCAAGATCTTCAACGCCGTGCAGTATGGCCTGAACTCCGAGACCGGCGAGATAGATTATGACGAGATCCGCCGGCTGGCTCAGGAGCACAAGCCGAAGATGATCGTCGGCGGCTTCTCCGCCTATTCGCGGGTCATGGACTGGAACATCTTCCGCGAGATCGCCGATTCGGTCGGCGCCTACCTGTTCGTGGACATGGCGCACGTGGCCGGTCTGGTCGCCGCGGGCATCTACCCCAATCCGGTGCCGGTGGCCGATGTGGTCACCACCACCACCCACAAGACCCTGCGCGGCCCGCGCGGCGGCCTGATCCTGGCGAAATCCAATCCGGAGCTGGAGAAGAAGTTCAACTCCATGGTCTTCCCCGGCACTCAGGGCGGCCCGCTGATGCACGTCATCGCCGGCAAGGCCGTGGCCTTCAAGGAGGCTCTGGAGCCGGCCTTCAAGGACTATCAGCAGCAGGTGGTGAACAATGCCCGCGCCATGGCCGAAACCCTGATCGAGCGCGGTTACAAAATCGTCTCCGGCGGCACCGACGACCACCTGTTCCTGGTGGATCTGATCGACAAGGGCCTCACCGGCAAGGCCGCCGACGCCGCGCTCGGCAATGCCAATATCACCGTGAACAAGAATGCCGTGCCCAACGACCCGCAGTCGCCGTTCGTGACCAGCGGTATCCGCATCGGCACCCCGGCCATGACCACCCGCGGCTTCAAGGAAAAGGAAGCCAAGGAGCTGGCCGGCTGGATCTGCGACATCCTCGATGATGTCGAGAACGAGACGGTGCAGTCCGAGGTGCGCGCCAAGGTGCTGGAACTGTGCAAGCGGTTTCCGGTGTACAAAGGATAGGGAGTTGAGGATCAGGAGCTGGGGATACGGGGGGAGACTGACTGTCTCTGACTTCCATCCCCTGACTCCCGTTTCCTAATCAACCATGCACTGCCCTTTCTGCGGAGCTATTGAAACCAAGGTCATCGACTCGCGCCTGGCCAACGAGGGTGCGCAGGTGCGGCGTCGGCGCGAGTGCCTGAGCTGCGGCGAGCGCTTCACCACCTTCGAGCAGGCGGTGCTGGTGATGCCGCGCATCGTCAAGCGCGACGGCACCCGCGAGCCCTTCAACGAGGACAAGCTGCGCGCCGGTATCCTGCGGGCGCTGGAAAAGCGGCCGGTGGCCACCGAGCAGGTGGAGGCGGCCATCGAGCGTATCCAGAAGCGGATCAACGCCTCCGGCGAGCGCGAACTGGACGCGCGTCAGGTCGGCGAATGGATCATGCTGGAGCTTCGCGGCCTGGACCAGGTCGCCTATGTGCGCTTCGCCTCGGTCTATCGCAGCTTCCAGGATGTGAATGCCTTCCGCGAGGAGATCGAGCGCCTGGAGAACGAGCCCTCGCCGGAGGAGAAGCGCGACCAGATCCCCCTGCTGCCGGACGAGAAGTAAGGGTTGTGACGTATTTGACGCAGGTGACGTTAACGCCAGGTACGCAGAGGCGCAGAGGCGCAGAGGTTTTTATATTTAAACACTTTGCGCCTCTGCGTCTTTGCGAACTCTGCGTTGAAGTCGCGTTGCCGGAACGTGACTGACGTGCCTGATGCCGACGACATCCGCTACATGAGCCGTGCCCTGCAGCTGGCGCGAAAGGGGCTGTATACGACCGACCCCAATCCCCGCGTCGGCTGTGTGCTGGTGAAGGATGGCGGGATCGTCGGCGAGGGTTGGCATGAACGTGCCGGCGAGCCGCACGCCGAGGTGCATGCACTGCGCGTGGCCGGTGAGCGGGCCAGGGGGGCGACGGCCTATGTCACCCTGGAGCCCTGCAGTCACCACGGCCGCACGCCGCCCTGCAGCGAGGCGCTGATCGAGGCCGGCGTCACCCGCGTGGTGGCGGCGATGCAGGATCCGAACCCGCGCGTGGCGGGGCAGGGCCTGGCCCGGCTCGAGGCGGCCGGCATCGTGACCGAAGCCGGGGTGCTGGCCGCCGAGAGCGAGGCGCTGAACCCCGGCTTCATCCAGCGCATGCGCAGCGGCCGCCCCTACGTGCGCTGCAAGCTGGCCATGAGCCTGGACGGGCGCACGGCGCTGGCCTCGGGCGAGAGCCGGTGGATCACCGGTCCCGCCGCCCGGGCCGATGTGCACAGGCTGCGCGCACGCAGCTCGGCCATCCTCACCGGCAGCGGCACCCTGCTCGGAGACGATCCTTCCCTGACGGCCCGGATCGAGGGGCTGGACGGGAACGCCGTGCTGCAGCCGCTGCGGGTGGTGCTGGATACGCGGCTCGTGACGCCGCCCACGGCGAAGCTGCTCGGTCTGCCCGGCCGGACCCTGGTCCTGACCGCCAACGAAGATGCCGCGCGGCGTCAGGCGCTGGAGGCCGCCGGCGCCGAGGTGGCGGTGCTGCCGGTGCGCGATGAGCGGCTGGATCCGGACGCCGTGTTGACACTGCTCGGCCGGCGCGAGATCAATGAGGTCATGCTGGAGGCCGGACCGACCCTGGCCGGCGCCATGCTGCGGGCCGGCCTGGTGGACGAACTGGTGATCTACATGGCGCCGCAGCTGCTGGGCGATCAGGCCCGGGGACTGTTTCATCTGCCGGGGCTGGATACCATGGGCGATCGCGTGGCACTGACGATCGAGGATATCCGCGCAGTGGGGCCGGACTGGCGCATCCGCGCGCGGGTGAAGTGATTTATGAACAGCCACGGAAAACACGGAAAGCACGGACAGGATGATTGTTTTACGAGCAGCGTAGGTCGGGTTAGCCCATAGGGCGTAACCCGACGTGTCCACCGCGCGTGTCGGGTTACGCTGCGCTAACCCGACCTACAGTGCTACAGGATTTCGATTTGTCCGTGCTTTCCGTGTTTTCCGTGGCTATTGTGATATTCGTTAAAGGGCGCTGATCCATGTTCACAGGCATCATCCAGGCCGTCGGCGAGATCGCCGCGCTGCAGCCAGGCGGCAAGGATACCCGCGTTCACGTCCGCACCGGCAGGCTGGCGCTCGATGACGTCTCGCCCGGTGACAGCATCGCCGTCAATGGTGTGTGTCTGACCGCGGTGGAACTGCCCGGCGACGGTTTCTGGGCCGATGTCTCCGGCGAGACCCTGGCGCGTACCGGGTTCCGCGATCTCGCGGTCGGGAGCCGGGTGAACCTGGAAAAGGCCCTGACCCCGACCACGCGGCTGGGCGGTCATCTGGTCAGCGGCCATGTCGACGGCGTCGGCACGGTGCTGGAGCGCCGGCCCGAGGGCCGCTCGGAGCGTTTCCGCATACAGGCGCCGGCGGGTCTGGCAAAATACATCGCCGAGAAGGGCTCGATCTGCGTCGACGGGGTCAGCCTTACGGTCAACGCGGTCGAGGGGGCGGACTTTGATCTCAACATCGTGCCGCACACCCTGCAGGAGACCACCATCGGTGAGTATCGCGCCGGTACCCGGGTCAACCTGGAGGTGGATATCATCGCCCGCTATCTGGAGCGGCTGTTGCTGGGCGACAAGGCGGCCGAACCGGGCAGCGGGATCAGCGAGTCCTTTCTGGCCGAACACGGATTCATGAAATAGTGGATACAGAAACCAACATGTCCCTGAACACCACACAGGAACTGATCGACGATCTCAGGCAGGGCCGGATGATCATCCTGATGGATGACGAGGACCGCGAGAACGAAGGCGATCTGCTGATGCTGGCCGACCGGGTGCGGCCGGAGGACATCAACTTCATGGCGAAATACGGCCGCGGCCTGATCTGCCTGACCCTGACCCGCGAGCGCTGCGAGCAGCTGGCGCTGCCGCTGATGGTGCGTGACAACACTGCCCAGCACGGCACGGCCTTCACCCTGTCGATCGAGGCCGCCGAGGGCGTGACCACCGGCATCTCGGCGCACGACCGCGCCCGTACCGTCCAGGCGGCGGTGGCCCCGGAGGCGAAACCCGCCGACATCGTCCAGCCGGGACATGTATTCCCGCTCATGGCCCAGCCCGGTGGGGTGCTGACCCGTGCCGGCCATACCGAGGCGGGTTGCGATCTGGCCCGGCTGGCCGGGGCCGAGCCGGCCGCGGTGATTGTCGAGATCCTCAACGAGGACGGTACCATGGCGCGGCGCCCGGACCTGGAGAAGTTCGCCGCCGAGCATAACCTGAAAATGGGGACCATCGCCGATCTCATCCATTACCGGATCGAGAACGAGACCACGGTGGAACGTGCGGCCGAATGCATGCTGCCGACCGAATTCGGCGAGTTCCGGCTGATCGCCTACGAGGACTGCATCGACGGCGACGTGCACATGGCGCTGATCTATGGCGAGCCGGACTACGATCAGCCGGTGCTGGTGCGTGTGCATGTGCAGGGCGCGCTGTGCGACCTGCTGAGCGCGACCACCTCCGACTGCGGCTGGCCGCTGCGCCGGGCGCTGCAGCGGGTGGCCGACGAGGGCAGCGGCGTGGTGATCGTCCTGGGCAAGCCGGACGACCCGCAGGCGCTGATCCATCGCATCCGCGCCTACGCCGAGGGCGGTCTGGGTGAGCCGCGGCGCTCGCGCGAGGAACTGCGCACCTACGGCATCGGCGCCCAGATCCTGGCCGACCTGGGCGTGACCCGGATGCGGGTGCTGAGCGCGCCCAAGAAGATGCACGGCATTGCCGGCTTCGGCCTGGACGTGGTCGAATACGTGGAGCCGGATTGAAGTGAGTATGAACCTCCAACGTGCGTAGGTCGGGTTAGCCCGACAGGGCGTAACCCGACGTGGACCGCGGCAAATGTCGGGTTACGCTGCGCTAACCCGACCTACCAAACCGGCGGTTCATACAAAGACGGATCAGAGTTAATCAAGACAACAGAGAATCAGACAACATGACCGACATCACCGAAATCGAAGGCGGTCTGACCGTCAGGGACGCGCGCATCGCTCTGCTGGTGGCGCGCTTCAACAGCTTCATCGTCGACAGCCTGCTCGCGGGCGCCGTCGACTGCCTGGTGCGTCACGGTGCCGAACGGCGCGATCTGAAGATCGTGCGGGTGCCGGGCGCGTTCGAGATGCCGCTGGTGGCCAAGCGCCTGGCGGCGAGCAGACAGTATGACGCCATCATCGCCCTGGGGGCGGTCATCCGTGGCGGCACCCCGCATTTCGAATATGTCGCCGGCGAGTGCACCAAGGGGCTGGCCCAGGTGGGTCTGGAACACGACCTTCCGGTCGCCTTCGGCGTGCTGACGGTGGACACCATCGAGCAGCGCA
>PABG01000134.1 GCA_002699185.1 Gammaproteobacteria bacterium
AGCTCGGACAGCAGCCCGGCGATGAAGGGCCAGCCGCCGTAGAAATACACCACCGTAGAGAGCGTCAGCAGGGCATAGGCATCGCCGGGAAAAGCCAGCATCCGCTCCAGGCCCAGAAACGTCTGGATCATGGGCGACAGGGCCAGAATGGGCACAGTGAGGACCAGCGAGATCCAGAACCGCCGGCGGAAATCGGCGATCATGCCGGCATGGTCGTGGCCGCCTCCATGGTGGTTATGGCCGCCATGCGCATGATCCTGTCCACCGGACTGATGATGGTCATGCCCTGGGTCTGTCTCCGTCATGCGGCTATCATGGCCGTGAGATGACGCGGAATGATCATGACCCATCAGGCATTACTCCCGGAAATCCGCATCTCTGAAGAAGGCGCGCAGTTCATGCTCGCTCGGCTGCCCGTGGAACACGACCTGATCATCGACAATGAGCGTCGGCGAATGCCGAACCACATAACGGGCCACGGCCTCCGGGTTGTCTTCTACAAACAACAGTTCGTAAGACACACCCAACTCAGTCAGCTCCTTCTCCAGATTGGGGCGATGGGTGCATGCCTTTGTCGCCATGATCTTCACGTTCATGATTCATCTCCATGTTCAAAAAAGGGATCAGACCAGAATGGCGCTTACATAACTCGGATTTCAGTCTATCCGTCATCGCCGTAAAGGCGAGGATCCAGCGTGCATCTGCTCTGCCAAGCACTGGATCCCAGCCTCGCTGGGATGAGGGGCTAAAGTAAGTGCCATTCGAATGAATATGCGGCTGGAACAACGGCATCAATGATGCAAATGGCCTGAATGCCCTGAACCACCCGGGGATTCGATTTCCCGTGAAACGGACTCTGTCTCCTCAAGCAGATGGATGAAGGACCGTTTCAATCTGCCGCCCCAGCCCCCGCCCAGATCAGCACCCGCCGCTTCCAGCGCCCTCTCTATCTGCAGGGCCGTGATCTGCATCAGGTCGTAATCGACTTCAAGCACATCCTCGCCCGGCCAGATGGCTGTAACGCTCATAAGCGCATTCAGCCGGTTCACCACCTGGTCCGCCTGACACTGATCGAGCGACCTGCCCAGGTGAATCCGGCGTGACTTACGCCAGACCTCCCCCGACTGCTTTGCCGCCGGTTCCCCCGGCCGTCCGATGAACAGGCCGGGATTTTCCAAGAAGCGCTCCCGGCATTCCCCGGAGCAGAACGCGAAATGCATGCCCCGGAAGTGCAGGGGATGAGAGGCGGGGCTGACCCACATGTCGCATACGACATCGCGTACTTGATCCGCTTCATGCTGCATGATCTGCCTCTTCCGCTTATCTTTTCGGTGGATATTCATCGTCGCTGGGCGCATCCCCCTGTATCTCCCTCTGGACAAGCAGGGCACTGTTGGCGTCTCCATGCCGGAGATCCCGATAGAGGACATCCACCACATGTCCGGTGCCATCAAACATCAGCGTGTAGGTTCCGGCAGCGGGATGCTCATGGGTATCCAGCATGGTCATCTCCTCGCCGTCCGGTCGCCTGAAGGTCTCCGGCTTCCCGCCCCGGTGCACCTCGTACACCCACCCCGTGAGGCCGTTGACCAGGGTCACGGTTTGATGGGCCTTGCCATGGTGGGAGAAGGCGGCCTGCCTGTCGATCTGTCCCAGCGGATACCGTTCCAGTATCTGTTGTGGGCTGGTCTCCTGGTTAAAGACCGGCGGCATAGGTTTGTAGTTCGTCTCCGCCTGCACCATTGTCGCCAGGAACAACACAAGCGGTAGAACCAATTTCAGAGTAATGCGCTTCATTTGAAAGCCCTCATGTGCAATACAACTTTCTACGATCAGAGTTCTGGTTTTTTTGTCCTTACTTTTCCGGGATTAGGAAGTTTAGGCTACAAAGCCGACCATGCAAGCGGGCCGGTACCGCCCGGCCCGCCCTGGCGGGTTGTCAGTTGCTCTCCTGCAGGAACTTGAGAACATCCCGAGTCTGCTGCCCGGTCAGGCCGGCGCGGACCCGCATGTGGTATGTAATCGGCTTCCAGAGGTCATCCCGGAACTCCTTGGGATCGCGGGGATTGTGGCAACGGGCGCAGTTGTTCACCCAGGTCTGGGCCCCGCGGGAGATATCCGCCGCCCGGTCCTGGGCATCGCCCGCCATGCCCGCCGTCGGGGCGAACAGCACGGCACACAGGGCCAGCGTCCGAAAGGCTTTCTCCCGCTCATGCGATGTATTCATCTTCATCTCTCTTCTCCTCAAAAACCGTAGGCGAGCTGGGCTCGGAAGGCATCCTCGTCCGTCACCGCTCCGGATTGCCCGTCGTTGAACTCATAGGCGAGCTTGGCGATCACATTGGACGCAAACAGGTAGTTCAGACCCAGCATCCATTGCTCCTGTTCGGAACTGGCATGCGGCGCATCGAAATCCGTATAGCGCAGAACGCCCTCCAGCTTCGTCGGCGTGAACTTGTACGCGGCCTGGGTATACCAGGACTCCCATTCCGCCCCGTCGGCGGCCACGCTCCCGGCCTCGCTGCCGATCTCGGACTTGACATACTCCCCACGCAGATCCAGCCCACGCCACTGCCAGGCGAAGTCGACCCCGAAGACATCATAGTCACGGTCGGGCTCGCCACTCAGAGCGGCTTCGGCGTCTTCCTCGGTACCTCCCAGAAAGCCGCTTTCAATGTCGACATGTTCGAGTTCCGTGACCGTGGCCTTGCCCGTGGCGCCCGAGATGCCGATCTCCAGGCCCGGGAACGGCAGCAGACCCAGGCGCCCGCCGAAGACCTTCTCCCCGTCTTCATCGGCGTTCATCCCCTCGGCCTCGATCCCGTCGAGCTCGAACTCGAAGTCCGTCTCGCCGGCCTCGCCATGGGCTTCCGCCAGTATCTCCGGTCCGTTGCCCACATAGACGGCATAGTTGGCGAACATCCCCCTGCCGAGGGGAACACCGCCACGCAACTGCAGGCCTGTCTCCGAGATCGGCGCCGCACCATCGTGACCGAAACCCGGCGGCGCGGTGGGCAGTTTGTTGATCCAGGAAGGATGGAGATTCTGCCGGAACTGGCCGATGGGACTCAGGAAGCGCCCGCCGACCAAAGTCATGTAGTCATTGAGAAACAGGTCCAGGGTGAGATACTCGAGCGCGGTCTCGGTTTCACCGGCATCGTTGACCGTAATCTCCAGCTCGGACTCCAGCATCATCAGGTCCTTGTACTGATAATGGAAGATCGGCGCGAACAGGAAATCACCGAAGCTGCCGTCGGCATCCTCCCTGTCGGCGTAGTTGAACTCGCCATACCCGGCCAGGTGCACGATGGAGTCCGACAGCCATTCATCCTGGCGGCCTTCCACCTCCGCGACCTTCTCCTCCAGTGTGTCAACCTCGTCCGCGGTCTGTTTCTGGTTCTGTATCTGCTGTTGCAGTTGCCGCATCTGCTGCTGCATCTGCTGCTGCATCTCCTACAACTGTTCCAGCCTGCGTTCCAGCTCGGCAGCCGATTCCGCCGCCTGGGCCGGCAGCGGAAGCAGTGCCGCCAGGGCGGCCGCGAGCAGCGAGCGCTTGAAACCCTCGTAGGTATTCATTTTCATTCCCCTTGAATGTCTGGCCATGCCTCGCCGCGGCCCTGCCGGGCGGGCACGGACAAATCAGTTGGATAAGCCGTAATTCCCGGGTGTGGGATCAGGCTTGAGGAGGAATATCCGGCGGGGTAAGGTCGATGCCACGCAGCGCCGATTCGGCATGCGCACACATCAGGGGGTGGAAGTCAGGATTGGCATTACCGGGCCCACCCGGCAATGTCAGGATATTGCCGGGGGCATGCAGGCATTGCGCGCAGGAAGGGCAGTCGCAAACCGTATCACAGCAGTCGATCCCGTCGTCTGATGTGACAAGTCCCTGGATCACATTACCGGCATCGCCACTCTCTATCGCCATTTCCTCACAATGCGACATGGACGAAGCCTGCTCCTGCGACTGATCGCCCTGGGCTGCAACAGCCGGCACAGCAACAGCCAGACGGGCAGGCACCAGGGCGATGACCAGTACCAGCAGGTACACGAGAAAGGCTGTCGATTTGTGATGCTTGCCCGACATGAATGCAATCGGCCCCGGTGCGTTCGATTATTGCGCTCGCAGTATTTCGCAGTTGCTGCTGACATACCATGACATGCATCAAGAATCAGCTCAATCGGTGACGGTCGTCGAACTGCCTCATCAGCCAGACCAGAACGGGCGGTATCAGCAGCCACTGCAGCAGCGGCATGCCGCCGACCCCGAGCACCGGTACCAGCGGCATCAGCTCCATATAGCCCCAGGTGCCCTTGATCCATACATTGTTGATCTCACTGTAGGCCGTGTAGGTGGCTCCCAGGAGGGTGAACATTAACCCGCCCACCACCGGGCGCTTGCGGTACCAGAATCGATCGCGGGTCAAGCCGGCAACGACCCCGTAGGCCAGCAGCAGGATGAGCAGGTCACCCAGCGTGCAATGCACCAGCCCGTAGAGGATGTAACCCCAGTCGTTCTGATGCCAGACGTCATACAGCGGATACTGCGCGATCTCCCATAGCAGTTCCAATGGCAGCCCCAGGCCGAGCAGCCTCAACTCGGGCACAGACCACCAGCCTGCACGGCCACTGTCAGGCATCAGCGATCAAGCCCGCGCCCGCGCCAGAGCAGGAACACGGCCGGAATCACCATCAGCGTCAGCACTGTCGCGCTGACCATGCCGCCGACCATGGGTGCGGCGATGCGCTGCATCACCTCGGCACCGGTGCCGCCACCGAGCATGATGGGCAGCAGGCCGGCGATGATGGCCGCCACCGTCATCATGATCGGACGAATGCGCAGCAGCGCGCCCTCGATCACGGCCTGACGCAGTTCCCCACGGTTGACCGGGCGCTGTTCGGCGAGGGCGCGCTCGGCATGGCGCCGCCAGGCCTGGTTGAGATAGACCAGCATCACCACGCCGATCTCCACCGCCACGCCGGCCAGGGCGATGAAGCCCACGCCCACCGCCACGCTCATGTCAAACCCGAGCCAGTACATCAGCCAGATGCCGCCGACCAGGGCCAGCGGCAGGGTGCCGAGAATGATCAGCACCTCGGCCAGGCGGCGGAAGTTGAGATACAGCAGCAGCATAATGATGGCCAGCGTCACCGGCACCACCAGGCTCAGACGCTCCTTGGCGCGCTCCATGTATTCATATTGGCCGGACCAACCCACAGCATAACCAGCGGGCAGCTCCACCTGTTCGCGTACAGCCTGTTGTGCCGCCTCGACATAGGAACCCAGGTCGCGGCCTTCGATATCCACGTAGATCCAGCCGTTGGGGCGGGCGTTCTCGGTCTTGATCAGACCGGGACCCTCCTCGACATAGACCCGGGCCACATCACCGAGCGCGACCTGCATGCCGTTGGGCGCGACAATGGGCAGATTGCGCAACTCGGACAGCGAGTCGCGGATCTCGCGCGGATAGCGCAGGTTCACCGGATAGCGCTCCAGCCCCTCGATGCTCTGGGTGATGTTCATGCCGCCGATGGCGGTGCGCACGATCTCCTGCACATCGGCGATGTTCAGCCCGATGCGCGAGGCCGCGCCGCGGTCGATGTCCACCGAGATGTAGCGCCCGCCAGCCACCCGCTCGGAGAAGGCGCTGGCCGTGCCCGGCACCTGCTTGAGCACCGCCTCGATCTCGGCGCCGATCTCCTCGATCACCCCCAGGTCCGGCCCGGCGATCTTCACCCCGACCGGGGTCTTGATGCCGGTGGCGAGCATGTCGATGCGGGTCTTGATCGGATAGACCCAGGTGTTGGCCAGACTCGGTACCCTGACCACCCGGTTGAGCTCCTGCCTGATTTTCTCCATCGTCATGCCCTCGCGCCACTGCTCGCGCGGCTTGAGCTGGATAATGGTCTCAATCATGGTCAGCGGCGCGGGGTCGGTCGCGGTCTCGGCACGCCCGATCTTGCCGAACACCCGCTCCACCTCGGGCACCGAGGCGATGAGCTTGTCGGTCTGCTGCAGCAGTTCGCGCGCCTTGCCGATGGACAGGGCCGGGAAAGTGGTCGGCATGTAGAGCAGATCGCCCTCGTTCAGGGGCGGCATGAACTCGGAGCCGATCTTCCCGCCCAGCGGCCACCAGCCGGCCAGCGGCCAGGCCATGGACAAGGCCGCCACCAGGGCCAGCATCAGCATGCTGCGTGGGAAGCGCAGGATGGCGTTGATCACCGGCCGATAGCCGGCGATCAGCAGCCGGTTGATCGGATTCCTGTCCTCGGCAACGATCCGACCGCGGATGAAATACCCCATCAGCACCGGCACCAGGGTGATGGAGAGCCCCGCCGCCGCCGCCATGGCATAGGTCTTGGTGAAGGCCAGCGGGGCGAACATGCGCCCCTCCTGGGCCTCCAGGGTGAAGACCGGGAGGAAGCTCAGGGTGATGATGAGCAGGGAGAAGAACAGTGCCGGCCCGACCTCGGAGGCGGCGCGCGCCATCAGCTCCCAGCGGTTGTCGTCGGTGACCTCCTCGCGCTCCATGTGCTTGTGCACGTTCTCGATCATCACGATGGCGGCATCCACCATGGCGCCGATGGCAATGGCGATGCCGCCGAGCGACATGATATTGGCGTTGATGCCCTGCAGCTTCATCACGATGAAGGCGGCAAGGATGCCGAGCGGCAGACTGATCACCACCACCAGGGATGAGCGCAGGTGGAACAGAAACACGGCGCACACCAGGGCAACGACGATGAACTCCTCGATCAGCTTCTCCTCCAGGGTGGCCACCGCGCGCTCGATCAGGCCGGACCGGTCGTAGGTGGTGACGATCTCCACCCCCTCCGGCAGGCTGGCCCGCAACTGGTCGAGCTTCGCCTTCACCGCCTCGATGGTGGCCAGTGCATTGCCGCCCCAGCGCATGATGACCACACCGCCGACCACTTCGCCCTTGCCGTCGAGCTCGGCGATGCCGCGGCGCATCTCCGGACCCAGCCGGATGTCGGCGATATCGCCCAGCAGCACCGGGGTGCCGTTGGCGTTCACGCCCACGGGGATGCCTTCGAGATCGTCGATGCTCTGGATGTAGCCGTTGGCGCGCACCATGTACTCGGCCTCGGCCATCTCCACCACCGAGCCGCCGACCTCCTGGTTGCCGCGCTGGATGGCCTGCTTGATCTGCGCCAGCGGGATGCCGTAGGCCCGCAATCGGTTGGGGTGCACCACCACCTGGTACTGCTTGACCATGCCGCCCACGGTGGCGACCTCGGATACCCCCGCCACGGTCTGCAGCTCGAACTTGAGGAACCAGTCCTGGAGGCTGCGCAGCTCACTGAGATCGTGCTGGCCTGTGCGGTCCACCAGGGCGTACTCGTAGACCCAGCCGACGCCGGTGGCATCGGGCCCCAGCGCCGGGGTCACATCCCGCGGCAGCCGGTCCTGCACCTGCGAGAGGTACTCCAGCACCCGCGAGCGGGCCCAGTACAGGTCGGTGCCCTCTTCGAACAGGATGTACACATAGGAGTCGCCGAAGAAGGAATAACCCCGAACCGTGGTCGCTCCGGGCACCGACAGCATGGTGGTTGTCAACGGGTAGGTCACCTGATCCTCCACCACCTGCGGCGCCTGGCCCGGGTAACGGGTCTTGATGATGACCTGCACGTCGGACAGGTCCGGAATGGCGTCCAGGGGCGTGGTCTTGAGGGAATAACCGCCCCACACCGCCAGGATCACGGTCAGCAGCAGGACCAGGAAACGGTTATGGACCGACCAGCGGATGATCGCTTCAATCACTGTTCCGCCTCCATGGCATGCAGCTCGGTGACGCGATAACCGCCGTCGCCATCAGGACTCAGCACGAAGTGCACTTCATTGCCCGCTTCGACTGCGCCGAGATCGACCGTCTCAGCCACCTGGAAATTCATGGTCATCGCCGGCCAGCCCAGCGCTTCGATCGGCTGATGGGCGAGCTTGAGCTTGCCCGCCCCGGCCCTGACCTCCTGCACGGTACCCATACCGGTGATGGCTTCCTGAGCCGCCGCCCCCTGATCGCTGTCCGTCTCGTCCCCGGCCGCATCCAGCCGGTTCAGCGCACCTCGGATACTGGCCTCGGAGTCGATCAGGAACTGGCCGGACGTGACGACGCGATCGCCCTCCTCCAGGCCGCGCCGGATCTCGACCCAGTCACCGGACTCGATACCGGACACCACCTCCTGGGCGGTGAAGCGGCCTTCGCCCAGGGCCAGGATGACGCGTTCGTTCTCGCCGGTGCGGATCAGGGCCTCGCGCGGGATGATGAGGATGTCCTCCCGCGGGCCGGCGAAGATACGCACGTCGGCATACATGTCCGGCTTGAGTCGCTCCTGCGGATTGTCGAAGCGCAGTCGCGCCTTCAGGGTATGGGTCTTGGCATCCAGGGTCGGATAGACGAACTCGACCTCGCCTTCCCACATCTCGCCCGGCAGATAGGGCATGCGCACCTCGGCCGGCTGGCCGGCCTCGACCCAGTCGGCCTGGCGCTCGAACACATCCACCATCAGCCAGACGCTGGACAGGTCCGCCAGGGTCATCACCTCGGTCTTGGGCTGCACATACATGCCCTCGCGGATATTGAGCGCAGCGACGATGCCGTCCTGGCGGGCGTGGTAGGGCACGTACTGCCGGACCTGGCGGGTCCGCGCCAGCCGGTCGATCTGATCCGTGGTCATGCCCAGCGCCTGCAACCGCTCGCGCGAGGCCTGTTTCAGTCCGGAACTGCCCGTGTTCAGGGCCTGAAGATATTCCTCCTGGGCGTTGACCAGCTCGCGCGAATACAGTTCGAACAGCACCTCGCCCTTGCGTACGCGTTCGCCCTCGGACTTGACGTGAAGCTTCTCGATCCAGCCGTCGGTGCGCAGGTGAATATGGCTGATCAGGCGTTCGTCATAGTCGACATAACCCACCGTGTCGATGCGTCGCCACAGCCGGTCGTGCTCCACCGTTGCGGTGCGCACGCCCAGGTTCTGCACCACCGCTGGGTCAATCTCGACCTGCTCACCACCCTGCTCGTCGGCATACACCGGCACCAGGTCCATGCCCATGGGCGACTTGCCGGGCTTGTCGCGGCGGTAGTTGGGATCCATGGGGGCGACCCAATAGAGGATCTCCTTTTCGCCTTCGCCCTGTTCCGCCGCCGCGCCCG
>PABG01000135.1 GCA_002699185.1 Gammaproteobacteria bacterium
GCAAAGGACACGCTCTCGCCGGCGGCGACGACGAAGTGATCGAGCACCCGCACGTCCACCAGCGCCAACGCATCCCGCAGCCGCCGGGTGATTGCCTCGTCCGCATGGCTCGGCTCGGCGACACCCGAAGGATGGTTGTGGAAGAAGACGACCGCGGCTGCATTGAGCTCGAGCGCGCGCTGCACCACGACACGTGGATGAACCGAGGCGCCGTCGATGGTGCCCTGGAACATCTCAGCCACCTGGATGACCCGGTGGCGGTTGTCGAGGAACAGCGCACCGAACACCTCGTGCTTGCGGTCGACGAGCTTCAGTCGAAGGAAGGACCGTGTCTGCTCCGGACTGCCCAGCGCACGACCTACACGATGGCGTTCGGCGAGCACGGACAGCGCCAGCTTGATCACGGATTCCTTCTCCTCACGGTTGAGTGCTCTCGGCTTCAGCGCATCGAAACGATTAGCGTCCGGGAACGACTCCGCGTCCTGATTGTTCATTAGGGTCTCCTCACGAAAGATGGGGAGACCCCCGTCAGGGATGGCTCCCCGACGGGTTGAAGATGACCGGGCGACGAAGTCACCCGGTCGGTAGTGGCGGATTAGGCGGCCTGCTCGCTGTAGAACGGTTGGCCGTCGACCTTGGCCCAGCCGACTCGCAACAGGCGAGCCTTCAGGCTGACCCCGGTCTCACCGGCCTTGTCGCCGTTCTTGTAGGTGTAGGCTTCAGCGAACAGGTCGCTGAGCGTGAACCCCACGAGCACCTTGAGCTTGCCCTCGACGGCCGGCTTGAGCTGACGCACGATCTCCTGCGCCTGCTTGCCGGACACGCGACACTCGAAGTAGCTGTACTGGGCGTCGTCGGCGCTGCCCCGAAGAGCAGCGATGGTGACGCTCCAGAAAGGCGAGCCTTCCTTCGGCGTCACCTCCCGGACACGGTTCAGATAACCGATGCCGGTGGTGTAGAGGTCGAAATACTTCGTATCTTCGTTGGACATGACGTTTCTCCTTGAAGCGGAACGGGATCCGGAGAACGCGCCATCCCTGTCGGGAGCACATTCCCGGCAGGGTGGGTTGAGTCGAGGTCGCGAACGACCTCTCCTGGGCTGACACCGTTGCCTTACGGCGCGGGTGTGTGCATCGATTTCACAGCCCGACGATGCATCGGGTGTCACTGAGACCGCAGTGACCACGGATGAAACCGGCCTCAGGTCGGCTCCTGACAGACGTAGCGCAGGTACTTGAGCATCCCGCGCGCATTGGCGAATGCCGGGTGCGGCGCGATGGTCTGATTCGGGAACCAGTCGCGGATGTCCTCGGCGAGCGCCACGGCGCCACCGCCGACGAAGAGGATCCGCTCGAGCTCGGCGCCCCGCCCCAGCTGCCGCTGTGTCTCAGCGTGCAGGCGCTGGATGAGCTCGCGACGCGCATGCTGAACCAACTCGGCGACATCGTGCGTCTTGCCGAACAGGCGGACGCTGCCGCTACGCACAGCATCGTCGGTCGCGCGGTCGGACAGCTCCTCGAGGTCGAACTTGGCACGGATGGCTGATGCGACCTGGCGCTTGAGATCGAGCAGCCCACAACGCAGCGACCCCGAGCTGTCGTGGCGCACGGCCTGGTCGGCAACTACCACGAAATCCGTGGTCCGTCCGCCGATGTCGATCACCGCGACGGGCACGCCGAGACGCTCGGCCTCAAGCTGCACGCCGCCGTTTGCCTCGGAGATGATGTGGTCGTACCAGGCCGCGAGCGCTTCCGGAATGACCTCGTGGAACGCAATCGCGGCCGGCAAACGGCCGTCGATCGGCTGCACGGCCTGCTTCAGGCTCGCCCGCTTGCGCTCGATGAGGTCCAGCCGCTGGTCGCCGTCCTTCAGGTAGAAACTGCTGACTGGCAAGCCGGACACGGCGTGCACGGACTGGCCGGCCAGGCCAGCCTCGTGCAAAGCGTGCTGGACGATGGCGCGGTTCAGACCAGAGAAGGGATAGCCGTCGAAATGGGTCGGCTCGCCATCCACCTCGCCGACGGCGAACAGCGTGTCGTCGGTCTCGTACTCGAACACCCGCTGTTCGCTGCCGTTCAGCCAGGTCACGTTGGAGCGACCGATCCGCGCGCGGGACGGGATCGCGATCAGGCGCCCGTCGGGTATCGCAACCTTGGTAAACGCATAGCCGTCGTCCAGGCCGATGCTGATGGGGTTCAGGGTCTCGCTGTCGGCCACGGTCACCTCCGGCTCGTCGGTTACAGGGTTCAGCCGATCACCTTGCGGAGATGGGCAAAGGGCTTGGCGCCGGCGGTTGCGCTCGGCGGCGTTGTCGGCGCCGCCACGGAACGCGGCTTCGGTTCGAGGTCGGTCCGGTCGTTCGCGTGCGAGCGCTCCAGCCAACGGGAGAACGGCGTCGCTGGGATGCCGGGCGCGTCAGGCGCACGGTCTTCGCCGCCGCCCGGCTCAGCGGTGCGAAGCCAGCGCCCCTCCGCGAGGAAACCCTGCACCAGCAGCGACCGCAGCCAGTCTTGACCCCGCTTGCGCGGTAGATCCGCAAACCGCCGCAAGATCAGCCGCTCCAGCACCAATCCCGGATCCAGGGTGATGCTGAGACGCTTTGGGGCACTGATTTCGGATACCGACACGGCGGCGCTCACGACAATGATCGATGTCGTGATTATTCGGTTGGGGGAATCGGAGACCAGAGCAAACGTATCCGGCCACCGCAGCGATTCGCGGCCGCCGAGTCGGAGCGTTACCCGAGGTTCGGCAATGGGCGGAGACTTGTCGGATCGGTGAGGGGATTCTCTCGAGGCTGATCCACCGCTGTGGGCGCATGCGGTGCCCGGCACGTCCCCGCGCGCACGGCACCCGGCACTTCGCCCATGACCTCGATGGCTTGCAACGCCTTCGCCGTACCCTGGGCGAGGTCGCGCCGCGTCACACCGAGGAAACGATAGCCGACAGGACTCTGCAGCACACGTCGCACGACGCGGCCGCCCTGGTGCAGCATGCCTTCAGCTTCGTCGCGCGCCAGGAGCCCGACATGACGCGCACTCAGGACCTTGCAGACCATTACGTCGAACGCTCCGATCACGCGGGCCGCGTGAAACGCATAGGGGTTGCTGAAGTTGAGACTCACCCGTGCTGGCTTGGTCGACGCCGGCAAGGTCACCTCGAGGGCATCCAGGCCTTCCAGCCTGGCCTCGACTTCACGCTCCTGGCTAGAGAGCTCTCGCTTCGCCTGCTCCAACGCCTCGTGGATCTTCAGCATCCACCAGTCGGCATACGGATCGTCGGCACGGGCGCCGTGCCAGACGGACCGAACAAGATTGGCAAAGCCGATGAGTCCGATGATGGCAGGCTTGTCAGGGCTGTAGCTGCGGCCCTTCACGAGCCGCTGCGCTTGACGGGTCTGCAACGTGAGCACCGCGCCGCCGCGGAGAACCCCTGGACGATCGTCGAGGTGTGTGCCCGTTGCGGCGGCCGGCGACATTGCTGGATGGGTGGTCGGTGATTGCGTCACGTCAAGTCGCGCTCGGTGTCCAGTGTCCTTGCGGGGCCACCATCAACGCATGGGCGCGCGATTATCTGAAGTGGGAACGGCAGCGGTCGGCGTCGCGCTTTCCGGCGAGGATTATTACAGTGTAATAATCGCGCTCCGCGGTGCCACTGGTTCAGCGGGATTTCCGCTCGGGGGACGCTGGCATGCCGAGCAGCTTCCGGATCTCGGCGATCGGGTTCTCGCCGGGCGGACGTTCCGCGCGTTCCTTGCGCTCACGCTCGCGCTCCGCCGCTTCTTCCCTCATCCGCTCTGCTTCGTGCCGGCGTCGATCGCGCTCGGCCTGCACCTTCAGGCCGAGGTTGGGCACGAATCCGCCGCGATTCACCTGGACACAGAGGTGATGCAGGTAGCGCAGTTCGTCGTAGACCGGCTTGGCGCCGTGTTGCTCAGCCAGGAAACGACCAGCCAGCTCGTCCAGCACCGGCTGCCGATGTTCCACGGGGATCGTCTCCAGGTAGCGCGCCGCGAGAGCGCGCTGGTTGTCCTTGAGCCGTGGCGGGACGATCAGCGACTCGAGCGATACGGCCTCGCGCGCGGAGTCCTTGGAATCTGTTGGTGTTGTTGTAGTTGTATTTATATATTTACTACTACTACGTAGTACCGATTTCGATTTTCGAGGGTCCCGTTTCACCGCCTTCGAATTTTGGTCCTGGTTGCTCCCGTCCCGGCGCACACCCGAATTGGCGAGGCCAGCAATCACCTCGGCATTGAAGCTGAAGTAGCGCCGGTCACCGCCACGCTGAATCGCGTGAAGGGCTTCGAGGCGGCGCTCCATCGGGTTCACGGGCGCCAGGACGTCCTTGCCCGAGCGAATGTCCTGATCCAATGACGTGGAGACGGCCTGCACGACCCGGCGAACCCGCGCATGATGATGACCCGCCGCCTCGTCCAGGAACGCCATATAGCCGGGATCGAGGTGCAAGGCATCTGCGAGCGGCAGCGGTTCGTCGTGCAAAGCATAGACGTTGCCGCCGAATCGACCGTTCGCTTCGCGATTTCGCGCGCACAGTGACAGCCAGCGTGTCGCGCGGAGGATCGAGATAGCACGTGAGACCGTGGACGTCGAAGACACATTCGCCAGCCGTGCAATGTCGGTGTAGCTGGGAAAGACGGCTTTCGTACCCGTGGCCTGGGCGGCCTGGCAGATCACCATCCAGACCAGCTTGTCCACGGGTTCGAGAATCGGATCGTGCACGACGACCACCGGGAAGGCGTGGTGTCGGTTGCCGAGAAACAGCAGTGCGTCAGCGGCGTTGCCGCCGCCGCGGCGTCCGCGGGCGAGGGTCTCGCGGATCAGGGCATCGAGGGCGTAGGTTTCCGGTCGGATTTCCGAGTCATCTTGCGCCATGCAGTCTTACGGTCACACCGGTCAACCACTGGCGGCACGCCGCTCGGGCCGAGACGGCGGCCGAGATGCGGTCTGCGATGACGGCACCGTATCTGCGGGCGGGTACACGTCGCCATATTCCAGCCAGCGCTGAACGAGGTTCCAGACGGCGCGCATCGAGGCGCCCGACTCGCGCTGTACCGCCAGGTACTCCTTGGGATCAATCTCTTCGTCAGCGGCCGAAGTGAGACGCGCGGAGAGGGCGTGCCACAGGCGGTGGCCGGTCTCCTCGTCAGGCTCCGGTGGCCGGCCTACTGCAGGCTCTACGGCGAGCATCCGACGCAGTCGGGTGTACTCTCGCGATCCGATGCCAAAGAGACTGCGCATCATCTCGAGGGGCGCATCGGCCTGGATCAGGTCCCGCTGCAGCTCTTCGTTCTCGCGGGTGGCTCGAAGATTCGCGATCATCGGCCAAAACACGTCGCGATCGAGTGCGATGCTCAGGCAGTGGGCCTGCAGTGCCCCGACGCGATAGAGGTCGGCGAGGTTCAGTTCGCGCAGTGCCTCTATTTCCTTGGGCCCGAACTGCATTGCGCGGAGTGCGTGCTGATCCCCCTCTGCCAGACACCGCATCGCGTAGAGCAGGACGGCCGTGACGAGATCGGCTTCCTTGGTACCGATCATCCGCAGCTCCACAATGTCTTATCGTCTGGCGCGGCGGTCCGGCGGAGCGCCCGGTACGTGTCCATGAGAGCCAGCAAGTCCTGCCAATCGCGATCGTCGAGCCGACGCCAGAGTCGGTATCCCATGTGGCCAGGGTCGAGCGTCCATACGCTGGCGAAGAGCAGTCCCGCATCCTGGTCGACCAGCGCGCGGCGCAGAACGGATTCCTCCGGCAACGCCGGGAGCAGCGCGTCGAGCGGGGCTGCCGTGAGCTCCGCGCACGCGGCCAGGTACCACCACACCATCGACACCTGGGCCAGGGCATCCTCGTCGAGCTGGTCGACGAGCGCCGGATCGGGAACGTCGTGCAGCACGAAACCGAGGCCGCGCCCGGCAACCGGCTGAACGAGGTCGCTGAGACCATTACGTTGAGCGAGTCGGCTCGCGAGGGTCCATAGGCGTGCGCGCAGCGATTTCAAATCCGTCCGAGGCGCCGGAGTTGCCGTTACAACTGGGCTCGCATCCTCATTGGAATCGGCCACCCAGTCACCGGGCTCATTCACGCTGGTCGAGGGCTCCGGTGCGGTATCGCCGGCCCCGATACGCGGTGGCGCACTTTCGGTCTCCCGAGCCGTCCGGCCTGCCTCGCTTGAGTCCCTGCTGTCTTGTCCGCGCTCGCCCGTCTCGGCGTCGCACTCGCCGTCGTCGATGGTCATCCGCCTGGTCGACGGTTCGACCTGCCGCCCGGACATGCGGGCGTCGATCTCGAGACTGATGGCATGGATGCTTATGTCTGCGCGCTCGGCAATCTCCGCCTCCAGCGCGCGGCGCAGGCTCGCGATGTCCCAATCCGGTGTGTCGTACCGGCGGCACAACGCCTCGAACACCTGGTCGTACTCCGCTTCGGTGTCGACGCTGCGGTCGAGCCAGATGGCACGGGCCGCCCGATCGAGGGCACGGATCTTGGCCACCTGCGGGCGACCGATTCCGCCCTTGAGCGCCTGCGGCAACAACGGCACGAGTCGCTCGACGGCGTAGGCCATCTGTGAAATCAATCCTTGGCTGAGACCATATCCATGGCGCTGCAGAACCTCGGCGAGCCCGGCCTGGGTGAGGGGCTCTTCGGTGCCCTCCGCGAGAAATCGTCTGGCATCGGCTACGGCCAGTGCTTTGTCGAGAAACGTCAGCTCGCCGCGGAGGTCATTCTCCTTGAGGTGCGCGAGCAAGACGTCCGCCTCGCGGGTCCAAGGCCGAATCACGCATGGAACCTCACCAAAGCGCTGATCACCGGTTTCCTCGAAGAGCTCTCTCAGGACCCGGAGTCGGGTGTTGCCGCCGGCGTGGACGATGTAATCGGGTTCGCCCGGCCGTTGGGTCACCACGAGAGGCTGGCCGAGGCCGGCGGCGCGGATCGATGCCTTGATGCGGTCGTATTCCGCGTTCGGTGCTCGCCGAGGGTTGTGTTCGTAGGGGTGGATCCGGGAAACATCGAGAACCACCAGCTCGAGCCGGTCAGAATCCTGCCCAGGGCGGGTATCTGGCTGGGCGACGGTGCCCGTCACGGCCGCTCCTCCGCGACCATCAGGTAGGGCTCTTCCCGATCGTAGATCTCCGGGTACCTGACCAGGCTCTCCCGGAGGACGGCTTCGAGGCGGCCACCGGAGCGGGAGGCGACCTCCCGGGTCATGACCTCGATACGAGCCGCCATCAGGGCGCTGGCATAGCGGTGCTTGCCGGCCAGCTGGTAGAGGTAGGACACCGAGTCGTTGCAGACGACGGCGACGTCCGCGCGCTCCCGCTTACTTGCTGCTCTCAGGAATTCTCTTAGCTCCATGCACAAGACATTAGCGCCATGCTCATTGTCTTGCCAAGAGCCTTTAGCAGGTTTATCTTTACCATCGTGCTAAACACGAACCCGGCGGATGCGATGAAGCGAAGGCATGAGACGGTTCGGCTGAGCAACCTTGAGATCCTGGTTGCGGAGGCCGGATCGGCGGCCGCGCTTGCCCGTCTCGCCCACACGAGCGAGTCCTACCTCAGTCAGATTCGCAACCAGCTCACGACGGCGAAGGGAACCCCTCGTGGCGTCGGCGACGACCTGGCGGCGAAGCTCGAACGGGCCATGGGCAAGCCGAACGGATGGATGGATGAGTCTCACCAAGTCGCCACCGAAGACCAGGCCGTCTACAACGCCGAACCCGGCCCGGAGCTCCGTAGCTTGAGGCCGCTAATCTCCTGGGTGCAGGCCGGCGAATGGACCGAGATCGCCAGCGACTTCGCACTCGGCGACGCCGAGGATCTGCTCCCGTGCCCGGTCCGTTGCAGCGCGGACACGTTCGTCCTGCGGGTGCGCGGTGAGAGCATGGAACCCAAGTTCCACGACGGCGAGCTCATCTTCGTGGATCCCCAGGTCGCCCCGGTCAGCGGCCGCTACGTGGTGGTTCGTTTAGAGGACTCCCAGGAAGCGACTTTCAAGCAGCTGATCATCGAAGAAGGCCATCAGTACCTGAAGGCGCTGAATCCTGACTGGCCGAACCGGATCATCGAAGTGAACTCGAATGCGACGATTTGCGGGGTGGTAGTGTTCAAAGGGGAAGTAGTCTAAATCCAGGAATCTACGGGTTTGAAAGTGTTTGACGAGTTGATCAAAGAGCTACGCCGCCTTGACGGTCGGCATATGGTCTCTGTGTCGATAGCTTCCGACGCCGACGGCTACTTCGACCGTGAGTGCCCGGGAGACGCCTGCCAGTTTAAGTTCAAGGTCCACGAGGATGACTGGCGCGAGAAGGTCCGTGACGAAGAAGTTCACTGCCCCTTCTGCGGCCACACGGCTCACGCAAATGCGTGGTGGACCCAAGAACAGCTGAAGCACACCGAAAAGACCGCACTCGCCCATGTAGGCCATCGTATCAATCGCGCCATGAAGCGCGACGCCGACCGCTGGAACCGCCGCCAGCCCCGCAACAGCTTAATCAATATGACTATGAAGGTAGACAGCCGCCCACTGCATCTACCGCTGCCGCCGGAAGCAGTAGAACCGATGCGACTCAAAATTACTTGCCCGAGGTGTGAGTGCCGCTATGCGGTTATCGGCGCAGCCTTCTTCTGTCCAGCGTGCGGGCACAACGCAGCCGAGCTCGTGTTTTCACAAACGATCACCGGCATCCGCCAGGTCCTGAACGCTCTCACCGATATCAAAGCAACCATTCTGGATCGCGACGCCGCCGCAACGACAGTCCGTCTGATCACCGAGAACGGCCTGCAAAACGCTGTCACGGCTTTCCAACGCTATGCAGAAGCTCTCTATGACACATTGACGTCCGTGCAGACTCCGCGCCGCAATGCCTTCCAGAATCTCAAGGAGGGCAGCGACCTATGGCACACCGCCACCGGCAAGCGATATGACGCTTACCTCAGTAACACGGAATTGCAGGCACTCGCCCGGTATTTTCAGCAGCGCCATCTATTGGCACATACGCAGGGAATCGTCGACGCTGACTACATCACTCGTACTGGAGATACCGATTACCATATCGAGCAACGCATTGTCGTTCACGAAACTACTGTGTTCGACTGCCTTGCGCTGATAGAAAAACTCGCGACCGGTATGGCCTCCGATATACCACCACCCAAGGAGAGTGAATCATGAGCAAGGGCAAAGGCGGCGGGAAAGGCAGAGACCGAACTGTCTATCGCAGCGGTGATGAGTGGATCAACAAACGCAACGATGCTGATCGCGCCTCCAGCAAACACCGCACCCAGAAGGAGGCTATCGACGCAGCCAACCGTATGCTTAAAAACCAGGGTGGCGGCGAGCTGACCACGAAAGGCCGAGACGGCAAAATCCGGAGCAAAGACACGATCCCGCCCGGAAATGATCCGAACCCACCGAGAGACCGGGAGCACTGACCAGCTGCTGCTTCCAATTCTATAAGACTCTCATATGGGTGGATTGAGAACCGGGCTAGGAGCGCATACCGTCAGGTTCTTCGAGCCTCGTGTCATTGCAACGTAGAGGTTGCGTGCATCCAGCGCGCTGGCATTGAGGATCACAGCCACTTCCGCCTCCAGTCCTTTCAGCAAGAGCGTGCTTCCGACAGCACGTCTGGGCAAGGGCCTGCCGACCAGCCGATTCTGTTCGCGCACCCGGATGGCGGCCTCGTGGA
>PABG01000136.1 GCA_002699185.1 Gammaproteobacteria bacterium
CGCGAGCAGCGCCGAGTGCCTGCAGGTGGGCTATACCGTGGCCCACTCGCCGCTGGTCAAGACGGCCCTGTTCGCCAGCGATCCCAACTGGGGCCGCATCCTGGCCGCCGTGGGACGCGCCGGCCTGGAGGCGCTGGTGCTCGAGCGGGTGAGCATCCATCTGGACGATGTCTGCATCGTGCGCGACGGCGGCCGGGCCGAGGACTACACCGAGGCCGCCGGGCAGCAGGTGCTGGCCCGGGAGGAGCTTGCGATCCGCATCGACCTGGGGCGGGGCGAGGTGAGCGAGAACGTCTGGACCACGGACTTGTCCTACGACTATGTGCGCATCAACGCCGAATACCGCACCTAGGGGCCTGTCAACACCACCGAAGCGCCTGCTGTTGGGTCTGAGAAACCGTCAATCCAGGCGCGAGGAGCGAAGTTTGGTTGTTCCAAATGAGCGACGAGCAACGCCGGGTGACGGTTTCTCAGACCCAACCCGCAGGGCCGGGCCGCGTTTTGCGTCCCGCGGCGTTGCCGCTCGCTTATGTAGCCGGGCTACACTGCGTTCACGGCGCCTTGCGGGCCACAAAACGCGGCGCCGGCAGCAGGTGCTTCGGTGGTGTTGACAGGCCCCAGCACCCGGGTGGAGGTCGTCCTGGCCGCCATCCGCGATCCGCAGGAGCGCATCCTCGTCAGCCGCCGTCACGATCATGCCCACCAGGGTGGGCTGTGGGAACTGCCCGGGGGCAAGTGCGAACCGGGAGAGCCCGCCCTTGCCGCCCTGCAGCGGGAACTCCAGGAGGAAGTCGGCATCCGTGCCGGCACCGTCACCCCCCTGATCCGCATCCCCTACCGTTATCCCGACCGCGAGGTGCGGCTGGATGTGTATGAAGTGCGGGACTGGTCAGGTGAGCCGCATGGCCGCGAGGGCCAGCCGCTGCGCTGGGTGAGCGCGGACGCGCTGGAGGACCAGGCCTGCCCGCCGGCCAACGCTCCCATCCTGCGCGCGCTGCAACTGCCCGAGCGCTATCTGATCACGCCCGAGCCGGAACAGCCCGACACCTTTCTCGCCGCCCTGGACCAGGCGCTGGCGCAGGGCGTCAAACTGGTGCAGCTGCGTATCAAGCGCACGCCGCCACCGGGGCTGGTCGAGGCCGCCATCGAACGGGTCCACCGCCACGGGGCGCGCATCCTCACGAACACGGGAAGCCTGACGCCGTCGCCGGGCGCCGACGGCATCCATCTGACCGCCGCCCAGCTGCAGGGATTGAAACAGCGGCCACTGCCGGCGCAGATGTGGGTGGGCGCGTCCTGTCACAGCGGGGATGAACTCGAGCGGGCCGCCGCGCTGGGACTGGACTTTGCCGTGTTCGGGCCGGTGCAGGCCACATCCACCCACCCGGATGCGGCCCCGGCAGGATGGGCCGGGTTTGCCGCTGCCTGCGCGGCAGCGCGGCTGCCGGTGTATGCCCTGGGCGGGATGCATTCTGACGATACGGAAACCGCACGCCAATATGGCGGTCAGGGGATTGCCGCCATCCGGGGGCTGTGGCCGGCTGCACTGCAGAAGGAGGAGCGATGAAATCCACGCGTCTGAAGGCCATGGCCTGGATCGGCTGGCTGCTGGTGCTGGTGGTCGGGGGGGTGCTGGCCTATCATTATCTGGGCCGCCCGGCCCGGCCCGCGCTGCAGCTGCAGCCGGTCGAGCTCCAGCTGCAGCAGGCCGACTGCCGGGCGGATCGCGGTTCCTGTACCGCCGGCGCCGAGGGGGCCCGTATCAACCTGGAACTGGGGCCGGGGGTGCCGGTCATGCGTCCCTTCGCCATCCGCGCCACGGCCAGCCTGCCCGCGGGCGAGCAGCCGCAGCAGGTCGAGGTGGACTTCAGGATGGTCGGAATGGACATGGGCCGCAACCGTTACCGGCTGATGCGGGATGCGGATCACGTCTGGCAGGGTGTGGCGACCCTGCCCGTATGCACCAGCGGGCGCAGCGACTGGCAGGCGGTGGTGGAGGTCGCGGGCGACAGCGGTCGGCGCTATCGGGCGGTGTTTCCGTTCGAGACTGAATGATAGATACAAGAGCGCCACGGAATACACGGAAAGCACGGACAACAAGAATATAACCGCAGGTCGGGTCAGCCCGAAGGGCGTAACCCGACATTTGTCCACGACCACATTATTTCCTGTCCGTGTTTTCCGTGTGGTCCGTGGTCATTATTCTTTTCGGTTCTTTCCGTGGCGCTCTTTCAATCCTGTCCGTCATCGCTGCTGGGGATATCCTCCAGCGGCGGGCCCGGGATGCGTTTCTCCTCCGCCACCCATTCCCCCAGATCGATCAGCTTGCAGCGCTCGCTGCAAAAGGGACGCGAGGGATTGTCTTCGGCCCAGCGGCTGGGTTTGCCGCAGATGGGACAGGGCACGGTGGTCTGTTTCTCTGCTTTAGACATAAAGCCTTAACGTAGGATGGGTGAAGCGCAGCGAAACCCATCGATTTGTCGTCGTTTCAGATCGTGCAGCAGGCGATTTCGAATTCGATGTCCCGGCCGGACTGCACCGCCTTGTCGTTGATCGAGGGCTGTTCCATGAAGCGCACGGTGAACCGGTGCTTGCCGCCGCTGATCTCGGCATAGAAGGTCGAGCCGGCCGGCACTGCCACCCGCACCAGCTGGCAGGGATGATGCGGATCCAGGGATTTCTGGTAGAAGCCGGCCTCGGCGGTGGCAGGCTGGAACAGGTGGCTGCTGCGGATCAGGCGCAGGATCAGGCGGATCGCCTGGCCGATCACGTCGAAGGCGTCCAGCCAGCCGGCCAGGTCGTGCAGCCGGTCCTCGGCCGGCAGCTGCAGCCAGAAATGGTAGACCGGCAGGTCGAAGTCGCAGGTGCCGCCGGGGATGGCGCTGCGCTGCTGGATGCTGGCGATCAGTTCGTTGCCCTTGAGATGCGCCCCGACCTGGCCCTTGATGGCGTGCAGTTCGTCGATCAGGGTGTCGATCTCGTCGAGCAGGCTGGCCAGCTGGCCGCGATCCACGTCCGGGCTCTGCTCCAGCCGTGCCAGGTTGGCCGTGTGCCGTTCCAGTTCCTTCATGACCTCGGTCTTGAGGTCGCTGCGACCGAATATGCTCAGGATCTCGAGCAGGGTGCTGACGGCTGCACGGCTGTCCCAGGGCGAGGTCCCGCCCAGCTGATGGCGCATCTGCTGGAACAGGAACTCGAGCCGCAGGAATGAACGTATGCGCTCATTAAGCGGTTGTTCGTAAATGACTTTATGGTCCACTGGAGAGGGCTTGCGTCGGGCCGCCGGTGATTATCGTTGCCCTATTGTCACTCACTGGCCCGGTGCTCGCAAATTGATGTGGCTGGGATGTGAACGCAGCACGCAATGGGCAGGCCGGGACAAGCGCGGTGCTTGCGGCCTTGGTGGATGCGGGAGGTTGCCTCCTTCGTGACGGGGTGTCGGAAACGGGCCTTAGGTCCCTTATTCCGGCCGACGATTTGCTGTTTGTTCCGCCAGCGCCAGATACCGGGCATGCAGTCCGGCGACGCGGTCACGCAGCTGTTCCGGCGTGCCGTCGTTGCAGATGATGTCGTCAGCCGCGGCCAGCCGGCGCTTGCGCTCCAGTTGACTGGCGAGGATGGCGGAGATCTGTTCGGGGTCGGCGTCATCGCGTTCAGCCAGTCGCCTGCGCTGAAGTTCTTCCGGGCAGTCGACGACGAGGATGCGATCGACCAGCGACTGCTGGCCGGCCTCGATCAGCAGCGGAATCACCAGCAGACAATAGGGGGCGTCGAGCGCGTCGGCGCGGGCCTGCATCTCGGCGGCGATGCGTGGATGCAGGATCGCCTCCAGGCGTCGGCGCGCATCGGCGTCACGAAAGACATGGTCGCGCAGCCGGGCGCGATCCAGTCGGCCGTCGGCGGCGATGAACGTCTGGCCCAGTTCCCGGGCAATCTCGGCCAGCGCCGGCTCACCCGGTTCCACCAGTTCCCGGGCAATCTCGTCGGCGTCGATCACCGGCACACCGAGCTCGGCAAACCCCGCCGCCACGGTCGACTTGCCGCAGGCAATGCCGCCTGTGAGTCCGATTTTTAGCATGGAGATACCACCAAAAGATCAAGAGCGCCACGGAAAACACGGAAAGCACGGACGATTATCTGGTCGGTTGGATTGAGCAAAGTGCGTAGGTCGGGTTAGCGCAGCGTAACCCGACAGCATCCAGGGGCCATATCGGGTTACGCTCGTTGGGCTAACCCGACCTACATCTCATGTCCGTGTTTTCCGTGGCTATCGATTGATCGATTATAACCCGGCGAAGCGCAGATAGCCCTGGATGAGGTCCTCGCCCCACAGCAGCGCGATCCAGCCGGCGGCGGCGATGTAGGGGCCGAACGGGATGGGCAGCTGGCGGTCGCGGCCGAGGATCAGGATCATCGCCACGCCGACCACGGCACCGACCAGGGAAGACAGCAGGATGATCAGTGGCAGCAGCTTCCAGCCCATCCAGGCGCCACAGGCGGCGAGCAGCTTGAAATCGCCAAAGCCCATGCCTTCCTTGCCGGTGAGCAGCCGGAACAGCTGGTACACCGTCCACAGTGCGAGATAGCCGGCGGCGGCGCCGGTGATCGCCTCGGCCGGGGTGACGAAGACATCGCCCAGACTCAGCAGCAGGCCCAGCCACAGCAGGGCCAGGGTGAGTGAGTCGGGCAGCAGTTGGTGTTCGATGTCGATCACGCTCAGGGCGATCAGCACCCAGGTGAAGACCAGGGCGGCGGCCAGCGGCCAGCCGAAGCCGAAATGCCAGGCCAGCAGCCCGGCGGTCAGGCCGGTGAAGGCCTCGACCAGGGGGTATTTGACGGAGATGGCGGTCCGGCACTCGCGGCAGCGGCCGCGCAGTAACAGCCAGCTGATGACCGGGATGTTCTCGATGGCGCGGATGCGGTGGCCGCAGTGAGGACAGCGCGAGGCCGGGGTGAGCAGGTTGAAGCGTTCCGGAGTTGCCTCGCCCGCGGGCGGTGCTGCAAGCAGTTCCCGGCACTGTGACTCCCATTCACGCTGCATCATCAGCGGCAGGCGGTGGGCGACCACATTGAGAAAGCTGCCGACCACCAGGCCCAGCAGCACGCAGACGCCGATCAGCCAGCCGGGGCTGGTCCGCAGCAGTTCCAGCAGTTCCATGACAGGATCAGACGGACGGGGTCAGACGACCTGGCCCATCTTGAAGATCGGCAGGTACATGGCGATGACCAGGCCGCCGACCAGCACGCCCAGGATGGCCATGATCAGCGGCTCCAGCAGGCTGCTCAGGCCATCGACGGCATCGTCGACCTCCTGTTCGTAGAAATCGGCCACCTTGCTCAGCATGGCGTCGAGCGAACCGGCCTCCTCGCCGATGGCCACCATCTGCACCACCATGTTGGGGAACAGGCCGGTCTGGTTCATGGCCAGCTGCAGCTGCAGGCCGGTGGAGACCTGGTCGCGCATGCGCAGCACGGCGTTGGCATAGACGCTGTTGCCGGTGGCGCCGGAGACGGAATCCAGTGCCTCGACCAGCGGCACGCCGGCAGCGAACATGGTCGACAGGGTACGGGCATAGCGGGCGATGGCGGCCTTGGTCAGGATGTCGCCGACGATGGGCAGCTTGAGTACGATCTTGTCCAGGGTGTGATTGAATGCAGGAGAGCGCTTCTTGGCCTGCATGAAGCCGTAGATCACACCACCGATTATGCCGAATACCGCCCACCAGTAGGACTGCATGAACTCGGACAGGTCGATCACCATGCGGGTGAAGGCCGGCAGGTCGGCCCCGAAACCGGCGAAGAGCTCCTCGAACTGGGGCACCACGAAGATCAGCAGGATGGCGGTAACGATGAAGGCGACCACCACCACGGCGGTGGGGTAGAACAGGGCCTTCTTGATCTTGCTCTTGAGCGCCTCGGTCTTTTCCTTGTAGGTGGCGATCTTGTCCAGCAGGGTATCGAGTACGCCCGCGGCCTCGCCGGCCTCGACCAGGTTGCACACCAGCTCATCGAAGTACAGCGGATGCTTGGCCAGCGCATCGCGCAGGTTGCTGCCGCCCTCGACGTCGTTCTTGATGGCCATGACCAGCTCCTGCATGGAGGGGTTTTCATGACCGCGGCCGATGATGTCGAAGGCCTGCACCAGGGGAACGCCCGCCGACATCATGGTGGCCAGCTGGCGGGTGAAGATGGCGATGTCCTTGGGCTCGATCTTCTTCTTCCTGCGGCCCGAGGCCAGGGCGGATTTCTTCTTCACCTTTAGCGGCGTGATGCCCTGGCGGCGCAGGTCGGCCTTGATCAGGTTCTGGTTGTTGCCGCGGGTCTGACCCTTGACCTTGTTGCCACGCCGGTCCGTGCCTTCCCAGACGAACATATCCTGTTTGAGTGCTTTCTCTGCCATCGTCGTTCTGTCCCTTGAGCTGAATCTTTGTTACACGATCGAGGTCCCTCGACCTGCAGGTCGGGTCAGCGAATCGCGTAACCCGACATCCCCCTGGGGAATCTCTGATTTATTTGTCATTGCGAGGCGCGTAGCGCCGTGGCAATCTCCAACTGATTGATTCTGCTGCATGAGATTGCTTCGCGTCGTTTATGCCCTCTGGGTGCTCGCAATGACAAGGATAAGTGAATTAATTCAGAGGTTCCCTAGTCTTTGGTGACACGATTGATCTCTTCCAGGCTGGTGATGCCCTGCTTGATCTTCTCCAGCCCACACTCGCGCAGGTCCATGATGCCTTCCTTCTTCGCCTGGTCGGCGAGCTGGATGGCGTTGCCGCCGTCCATGATGATGCGGGACATCTCCTCGGAGATCTCCATAACCTGATATATACCAACACGGCCCTTGTAGCCGCCCGTGCACTGGTCACAACCTTCGGGATTGGCCTTGTAGAGTTTCAGTTTCGAGACGTCCTCCTGCTTGAAACCCTCTTCCAGCAGCGCGGCCTCGGGCACGTCATCGACCTGCTTGCAGTTGTTGCACAGCCGCCGGGCCAGACGCTGGGCGATGATCAGGTTGACGGCCGAGGCGATGTTGTAGGGCGGCACGCCCATGTTCATCAGGCGGGCCAGGGTCTGGGGCGCGTCGTTGGTGTGCAGAGTGGACATGACCATGTGACCGGTCTGGGCCGCCTTGATGGCGATCTCGGCGGTCTCCAGGTCACGGATCTCACCCACCATGATGATATCCGGGTCCTGACGCAGGAAGGCGCGCAGGGCCTCGGCGAAGGTGAACCCGGTTCGGGTGTTCATGTTGCACTGGTTGATGCCGGGCAGGTTGATTTCCACCGGATCCTCGCAGGTGGAGATGTTGCGATCCGGCGTATTGAGGATGTTCAGGCCGGTATAGAGCGAGACCGTCTTACCCGAACCGGTCGGGCCGGTGACCAGGATCATGCCGTAGGGCTTGTTGAGGTTCTCCATGTAGAGGTCTTTCTGATGCTCCTCGTAGCCCAGGGCATCGATGCCGAGCTTGGCGCTGGTCGGGTCCAGGATACGCAGTACGATCTTCTCGCCGAACAGGGTCGGACAGGTGTTGACACGAAAATCGATGGCCCGGTTCTTGGACAACTGCATCTTGATGCGCCCGTCCTGGGGCACGCGGCGCTCGGCGATGTCCATGCGGCTCATGACCTTGACGCGGGCGGCGATCTTCATGGCCAGGTTGACCGGGGGATTGGCAACCTCGTGCAGCACGCCGTCCTGGCGGAAACGCACCCGGAAGGTCTTCTCATAGGGTTCGAAGTGGATATCCGAGGCGCCCTTGTTGATGGCGTCCAGCAGGATCTTGTTGACGAACCGCACCACCGGAGTGTCGTCGACTTCGGAGGAGTCGACGTCCTGACCGGCGTCATCCTCGTCGCCGGACTGGATGTCGAGGTTGTCCAGGTCGTCGTCCATGAGATCGGACATGGTGCTGTCCATGGCATCCATGGCCGAGTCCAGCACCTTGGTGAGCTTGTCCTCCTCGACCAGGATGGGCTCAGTGGTGATGCCGGTGTGGAACTTGATCTCGTCCAGTGCGGCAAGGTTGGTGGGGTCGGAGACGGCGACAAACAGCCGGTTGCCGCGCTTGAACAGGGGGAGGGCATTGTGCTGGCGGATCAGCTTTTCATCCACCAGCTTGAGCGGGGCCGATTCCATGTCCATGACCGAGAGGTCGAACAGCGGCACCCCGAACTCGGTGCAGGCGGCGTTGGCGACCTGCCGGCTGGTGCAGATCTTGTTGCCGACCAGGTATTTGACCAGCGGCTGCTTGTCCCGGTTGGCCGTCTCCAGCGCCTGGAGCATGGCGGATTCGGAGATGATTTCGTCCAGCACCAGGCGCCGCGCCAGGCCGCTTAGCTGGATTCTGGGGTTCGGTGTGACCATGGGCGTGTCCGGAGCCTCCCCGGCTCATGCAGCACTGTGAAATCCAAGGTGAATCTTTTTTAACGCAAACCGGTCCCTGTTACCACCCTCTTGTCGGCAGTAGGTAGGAGATTCTTGAAGACGAGCCGAGGAAGAAGGGGTAGTCATCCACAGAAAAAAAGAGACCGCCGGAGCGGTCTCTCGAGTGGCTGGGTAGCCTGGGGGATCAAACGAGTGTGACACTTCTGATTCAGGCAATGTTCCCGCGTTACTTGCACTCGGTCGGTACGTAACGGTTTGGCACGGTGGCGCCACCGGTGACCGCCAGACCACGTGCGGTCGCTGTCGCCGACGTGGTGGATTCGCAAGCCCAGTCGATATTGCCGGATAAACCAGCGGCCAGCACGCCGCCGTTGATGGACGGTGTCAGGATGAGGGTGTTACCGTTTATTACCGCTGGATTCGGGCCGTAGGTTATCGTTATAACACCTGTGGGGCTGACAGCCATGTTGCTTACATACTTCGTTGCTACGAAAGCAGGTATGTTGGCGGAGAGAGTCTGAACACCGGTAATGCCGTCGGATATGAATGCTTCAGCCACCTGTGTCTTGTATGAGGAGGCGAGTGAGAGACCTTCCGTAACCTTCGACCTGACGGTGTAGTCCTGATAGGCCGGGATCGCGATGGCAGCCAGGATGCCGATGATCGCGACCACGATCATGAGTTCGATAAGGGTAAAACCCTGTTGCGTCTTCTTCATGGTGAATCTCCCAAATAGTGTGTCGGTGGCGACGGCGGAACCAGGCTGGGCGCCGGTCGTGGTGTGATGAAAGCATGAGGTGTGCCATGTAGCTGGCTGCTTTTGCCGACTTGAAAACAATGTTATTAAAAACAACTAGATATTATTTCAAGGTGCTGCTCGTTGGAAGTGCTCGGAGGCGGCGCATGTGACGCCGGTCACAAAATTCCGTGGGTTCAGGTGACAAATTTTGTCACCGGGGTGACGTAGTGTGTCGTTGAACGGGGGGGCAAGGGCGTAACCGGCTGCAGCTTAGGTAATCGTCGGGTTACGCTGCGCTAACCCGACCTACGGAACTGTGCCGGCGCAGGCCGGGATGATGGGTAGGGGGTTCACTCCAACCCCAGCTTCTTCAGCCGGTAGCGCAGGGCGCGGAAGCTCAGGCCCAGCAGTTCGGCGGCGGCGGTCTTGTTCTGATTGGTCTGTTCCAGAGCGTCGAGGATGGCCTGTTTCTCGATCTCGCCCAGGTAGTCCTCCAGCGGGACGCTGCCGGGGGGCGGCGGATTACCGGCCGTGGTCGGTTGGTCGCTTGCCGTGTTCGTCTGCAGGTGCAGGTCTTCGGCTTCGATGATTTCACCTTCGGCCATGGTGACGGCGCGTTCCAGGATGTTTTCCAGTTCGCGTACATTGCCGGGAAAATCGTAGGCCTGCAGGGCCTGCACTGCGGTGTCGCTCAGCCGGTGCCGGGCGTCGTGGCCGAGTTTGTTCAGCAGGTGCTCGACCAGTCGGGGGATGTCTTCGCGGCGCTCGCGCAGGGGCGGGACCTTGAGTTCGATCACGTTGATGCGGAAGTACAGGTCCTGGCGGAAGTGGCCGTCGCGCACCAGCTGTTCCAGGTTCTTGTGGGTGGCGGTCAGCACGCGCACGTCCACCGGCGCCTCGCGCTGCTCGCCCACCGGGCGCACGGCCTTCTCCTGGATGGCGCGCAGCAGCTTGACCTGCATGTGCAGCGGCAGTTCGGCGACCTCGTCCAGAAACAGGGTACCGCCGGTGGCGGCCTGGAACAGGCCCTCCTTGTCGCCGGCTGCGCCGGTGAAGCTGCCTTTCCTGTGGCCGAAGAACTCGCTTTCCATCAGTTCGGCCGGGATGGCGCCGCAGTTCACGGCGATAAAGGGCTGTTCGGCGCGCGGCCCCTTGTCGTGGATCAGCCGGGCGACCAGTTCCTTGCCGGTGCCGGACTCGCCGCTGATGTAGACCGGCGCCTGGCTGCGGGCCAGCTTGGCGATCAGGGCGCGGATGCGCTGCATGGGAGCAGAGTCGCCGATCAGTTCGTCGCGGGAGCGGCGGTCGCGGGCGGGGAAGCTGCGGGTATCGGAGAGTTTCAGCGCGGTGCCCACCAGGTTGCGCAGCACCTGCAGGTCTACCGGTTTGGAGACGAAGTCGAAGGCGCCGGCCTTGAGCGCCTGCACGGCGGTGTCCATGCTGCCGTAGGCGGTGATCACGGCCACCGGCAGGTCGGGCCGGCTGGCCTGGATCTCCGCGACCAGATCCAGGCCGGAGCCGTCGGGCAGCCGCATGTCGGTCAGGCACAGGTCGAAGCGTGCGCCGTTGCCGAGTTGTTCGCGCGCCGCGGCCAGGTCGGCGGCGGTGGTGGTGTCGATGTCCATGCGCCCGAGCGTGATCTCGATCAGCTCGAGAATGTCGGGTTCGTCATCGACAACGAGTGCGCGGTAGCGGGCCATGCGGGTCGTTTCCTGTGTGACAAAAGCGCCACGAAATCCACTAAATCATAACATGTCTGACGCGCAGCGTAGGATGGGTGAAGGCGCGTGTGCCGTAACCCATCACAGGCGCGATGGGTTGCGCTGCGCTCCACCCATCCTACGGTGCTGCGTAGGATGGGTGAAGGCGCTGTGCGCCGTAACCCATCAAATGCTGCCAGGCGATGGGTTGCGCTGCGCTCCACCCATCCTACGCTGCTCCTTCAAGCCATTATGATTTTTAGTGGATTTCGTGGCTATCAATATTCAATCTACCCTCGCGAAGGTGATGCGGAAGCAGCTGCCGCCTTCTTCACGCTCGATGTAGTTCAGCCGGGCGCGGTTGATTTCGGCCAGTTCGCGGGCCAGATACAGCCCCAGGCCGGTGCCGCTGGCCGAGGTGGTGAAGAAGGGCTCGAAGATGCTGGCGCGGGTCTCGCTGTCGATACCCGGGCCGTTGTCGATCACGTCCAGGCAGGGCGCGCCGGATTCGGCGATCCGCCCGACCAGTTTCACCTCAAGTGTCTGCCCGCTGCGGTTGCCGTGGTTGAGCGCATTCTGAATCAGGTTGCATATGAGTTGATTGAGCTGGCCGGGGTCGAACTCGATCTGCAGGTCGACCGGGTCGATGTCCACCGTGACGGTGTCGCTGTCCAGGTTCTGGTAGCTGATCATGTCGTCGACGAACTCGTTCAGCCAGTCGGCCAGCAGCAGTCGCTGCGGCTGTGCGGCGCCGCGGCGCGAGAGCTGCAGCACGTTCTCCACGATGCCGTTGACCCGGTCGGCGTGGCTGGCAATGATCTCGACCAGCCGCCGGTCGTCGTCCCTGAGATTCGGGCTCTCGCCCAGCAGCTGATCGGCGTGGCTGATGGCGCCCAGCGGATTGCGGATCTCGTGGGCGATGCTGGCGGTGAGTCGCCCCAGGGCCGCGAGCTTCATCTGCTGCGCCTGTTGGGCCAGCAGTGCGGTGTCCTCCAGATAAATGAGGGTGGCCGCCTCGGGCCCGCTGCCCAGGCGGGTGAAGCGGGGTTGCAGTTCGGCTTCGGAACGCGGTGGGCGGAATGCAGCGGGTTCCGCCCCCGGATCGGTCTGCCAGCGTTGCAGTGCCGCGGCCAGTTCCGGCGACAGCTGCGTCAGTGTGGTCGGCCGGCTTTCCGGCGGAACCTGCAGCATCACCCAGGCCGCGTCGTTGACCAGGCGGATGCGTTGGCGGTGATCGGCCACTACGATGCCGGATTGCAGCCGCTGGACGATGTATTCGTTGAGCCGGGACAGGTTGGCCAGATCCACCCCGCGCTGTTCGGCCAGGGCCTCGCTCTCGCGGATGCGCCTGGCCAGTAGCCAGGCCAGGCTGGCGGCGGTGAAGAGGGTCAGGCCCAGCAGGCCGACGCGGGTGAACTGGGAGGAATCCAGGTTGCCGTAGGCCATGTAGCGGTAGGAGAACTCGACCATGAGGGCCAGGGTGGCGGAGGCGGCAAAGAAGAACGCCAGCCGGCCCGGCATCAGCATGGCACCGGCGGTCACGGCCAGGATCAGCAGGATGCCCAGTCCGCTGTCCAGCCCGCCGCTGGCATACATCAGCAGCACGATGGCCAGGATGTCGACCGTGATCTGCAGCAGCACCTGCAGCTGGAAACCCGGGCGGCGCAGCCGGGTACTGAAGCCGACCACCAGGGCGAACAGGAAGTAGCCCAGGCTGACCACGGCGTAGAGCCAGGGATTGTCGCTGCCCAGGTTGCGTGTGCCCGGCAGCAGGAAGAACAGCAGCACCAGCAGTGCGGCCAGTACCAGGCGGTAGAGAGTGAGAAAGCGCAGCGGCTGCCAGGTCAGTGAATCCTGCCGGTCGGCGTTGCGCAGGGCGAAGGGGACGGCGTCGCCGGTCCGGTTCATTGATCCTTGCCGTCGGCCAGGCGGTGCGCCTCGGAACAGTAGTGGCGGCCGTTCGCCTCGATGGCCTCGTCCTTCGGCACGAACAGACCACAGTAATCACAGCGCGCCATGCTGCCGTCGATACGCTTGTCCCTGGTGTGTGAAACCCGGCTGGACGGCTTGTTCTGCCAGCGCTTGATCAGCTGCCAGACGAGGTAGATGACGATCCCGAGGATGATGAGGCGGATGAGTCCCATCGCGCTAGTTTCCCGTGTTCGAGCAGTGCAGGCAAGTGTGACTCTGGCGTAGAAACGCCCCCTCCCCTTGATCCCCTCCCACGAGGGGAGGGGAAAAATCTCTTCCTCCCCCTTGATGGGGGCACCCATAGGGCATGAAAGGACCGAGGAGGGGGTGACAGCATTGTAGGCCGGAATAAGGGCCGTGCGGCCCGTTTCCGGCATCGTGAGGATGCTGCCGGGAACGCTGAGCTTATCCCGGCCTACGCACTGGAATAAGAGCTGCAAGCCCGTTTCCGGCATTATCCTGCCTGCCGGGAACGCTGCGCTTATCCCGGCCTACGCACTTTTTGCGCCGTCGGCCGGAATGTTCCAGAATAGCCGCCACAATAACAGTCAGGACGCCTCGCGATGAATCTGCACGAATACCAGGCCAAGCAGCTGTTCGCCGAGTACGGCATCCCGGTGCCGCCGGGGTTGATCGTGCGCAGCGCCGACGAGGCCGCCCAGGCCGCGGACAAGCTCGGCGGCAGCCGCTGGGTGGTCAAGGCCCAGGTGCATGCCGGCGGGCGCGGCAAGGCCGGCGGTATCCATATCGTGGACAGCCCGGCGGCGGTGGGCGAGGCCGCGGATTCCCTGCTCGGCAGTCGGCTGGCCACGCATCAGACCGGCCCCGAGGGGCTGCCCATCGACACCCTGCTGGTCGAGCAGCCCAGCGCGGTGGCGCGCGAACTCTATGTCGGCGCCCTGGTCGACCGCGCCGCCGAGCGCCTGGTGGTCATGGCCTCGGCCAGCGGCGGCATGGACATCGAGCAGGTCGCCGCCACCGATCCGGCCGCGATCCTGACCGAGCATGCCGATCCGGCCGCCGGCCTGCAGCCCTACCAGTGCCGCAAACTGGCCTTCGCGCTGGGGCTTGAGGGCAAACAGATCGGCGCCTTCACCCGTATCCTGCTGGGCCTGGCGCGGCTGTTCCAGGAGCGCGACCTCAGCCTGGTCGAGATCAATCCGCTGATCGTCACCGAGGCCGGCGAGCTGGTGGCGCTGGACGCCAAGATCAATGTCGATGACAACGCCCTGTACCGGCAGACGACGCTGGCGCAGATGTATGATCCCAGCCAGGAGGACGAGAAGGAACGCCGCGCCCGCGAGCATGATCTGAACTACATCACCCTGGACGGCAACATCGCCTGCATGGTCAACGGCGCCGGGCTGGCCATGGCCACCATGGACCTGATCAAGCTGCACGGCGGCGAGCCGGCCAACTTCCTGGATGTCGGCGGCGGGGCCACCGCCGAGCGGGTGGCCGAGGCCTTCAAGCTGATCCTGTCCGACCCCAAGGTCGAGGCCATCCTGGTCAACATCTTCGGCGGCATCGTGCGCTGCGACCTCATCGCCGAAGGGATCATTCAGGCGGTGCGCGAGGTCCATGTGCAGCTGCCGGTGGTGGTGCGGCTGGAGGGCACCAACGTCGAGCGCGGCCGTGAACTGCTGGCCGAGTCCGGCTTCAACATCATCACGGCCGAGCATCTCACCGATGCCGCCGACAAGGTTGTTGCGGCCGCCGCGCAGCAGAGTAGGTCGGGTTAGCGCAGCGTAACCCGACAATGTGCGGCCACGGTGTCGGATTACGCCCTTCGGGCTAATCCGACCTACGGGGCTTATATCTTGCAACTTGGATCTTGCGCATGAGCATTCTCATCGACAGCAGCACCCGGGTCATCTGCCAGGGCTTCACCGGCAGGCAGGGGACCTTCCACTCCGAGCAGGCCATTGCCTACGGCACCCACCTGGTCGGCGGCGTCACGCCCGGCAAGGGCGGCCAGACCCATCTGGACCGGCCGGTGTTCGACACCGTCAGCCGGGCCGTGAGCGAGACCGGCGCCGACGCCAGCATGATCTATGTCCCGCCGGCCTTCGCCGCCGACGCCATCCTGGAGGCGGCCGACGCCGGCATCCGGGTGATCGTCTGCATCACCGAGGGCATCCCGGTGCAGGACATGCTGAAGGTCAAGGCCGCCCTGCGCGGCAGCGGCGTGGACCTGATCGGGCCCAACTGTCCCGGCGTGATCACGCCAGGCGCCTGCAAGATCGGCATCATGCCCGGCTTCATCCATAAGCCGGGCGGCATCGGTATCGTCTCCCGCTCCGGCACCCTCACCTACGAGGCCGTCTACCAGACCACCCAGGCCGGGCTGGGGCAGACCACCTGTGTGGGCATCGGCGGCGATCCCATCCACGGGCTGGAGTTCATCGACTGCCTGGAGCGCTTCGAGGCCGACCCCGACACCCGCGGCATCATCCTGGTGGGTGAGATCGGCGGCAGCGCCGAGGAACAGGCTGCCGAGTTCATTCAGTCGAACGTGAGCAAGCCGGTAGTGGCCTACATCGCCGGGGTGACTGCACCGAAGGGCAAGCGCATGGGGCACGCCGGGGCCATCATCAGTGGCGGCAGCGGCACGGCCGAGGCCAAGATCGCCGCGCTGGAGGGCGCCGGCGTCACCGTGGTGCGCTCGCCGGCGCAGATGGGCCAGGCCATGGCCGGCCTGCTCGGCTGAAGGTGGAGTCCATTCGATGAGCCGCAGCCTGCGTCTGGTCATGGCCCAGATGGACTTCCTGGTCGGGGACGTCCACGGCAATGCGCGCGAGGTGGTCGCCGCCGCCCTGCGCGCCCGGGATGAGTTCCAGGCCGATGCGATCCTGTTCCCGGAACTGGCCCTGACCGGCTATCCGCCCGAGGACTTGCTGCTGCGCCCGGGGCTGCACATCCATGTGCTGGAGGCGCTGGAATATATAAAGAAGAAGGTCGAAGGCATCCATGTCGTCGTCGGCCATCCCCAGCAGAGCCCGGCCGGGCTGCACAACGCGGCTTCGGTGATCCGCGACGGGCGCATCCTGGCAACCTGCTTCAAGCAGCATCTGCCCAATTACCTGGTCTTCGACGAGGTGCGCTACTTCGCCCCGGGAGAGGGCGGCTGCGTGGTCGATATCAACGGCGCGAAACTGGGCCTGACCATCTGCGAGGACATCTGGAACCCGGGGCCCTGCGCCCGGCTGAAGGAGGCGGGCGCGGACCTGATCGTCAATATCAACGCCTCGCCCTTCCATGCCGGCAAGAGCGCCGAGCGCGAGGCGGTGGTGCGGGACCGGATCAGGGAGACCGGCCTGCCGGTGGTGTATACCAACCTGGTCGGCGGTCAGGACGAGCTGGTCTTCGACGGCGAGTCCTTCGTCATGGACGGGGCCGGCGCCATCACCCAGCGCGCACCGGCCTGCACTGCCGGCCTGTATCCGGTCGAATTCCGCGACGAGGGCGAAGGCTGGCGACCCGTGGCGGGCGAGGTCACGCCGCTGCCCTCGGTGATCGAGAGCGTGTACAGGACCCTGGTGCTGGGTGTGCGCGACTATGCGCACAAGAACAGCTTCCGCGGCGCAGTGCTGGGCCTGTCGGGCGGCATCGACTCGGCCGTGACCCTGGCGGTGGCCGTCGACGCGCTCGGCCCGGACCAGGTCGAGGCGGTGCTGATGCCCTCGCGCTTTACCGCCGACATGAGCATCGAGGACGCCCGCGCCGAGGCCGACACCCTGGGCGTGACCCATCGCACCATCCCCATCGAGCAGCCCTTTGCCGCCTTCCTCGAAGTGCTGGAGAAGGAGTTCGCCGGACGCGAGCCGGACGTGACCGAAGAGAACATCCAGGCCCGCTGCCGCGGCATCATCCTGATGGCCATCTCCAACAAGTTCGGCAGGATACTGCTGTCCACCGGCAACAAGAGCGAGGTGGCGGTGGGCTATTCCACCCTCTACGGTGACATGGCCGGCGGCTTCGCCCCGATCAAGGACGTGCCCAAGACCCGGGTCTATGAACTGGCCGAATACATCAACCGCGAGCACGAGATCATCCCGCGCCGGGTGTTGGAACGGCCGCCCTCGGCCGAGCTGGCCCCCGACCAGCAGGACCAGGACAGCCTGCCGCCCTATCCGGTGCTGGATGCCATCCTGGAGCGCTATGTCGAGCGTGATCTCGGCATCGGCGACATCGTCGCCGAGGGCTACGACGAGGCCGTGGTGCGCCGGGTGGTGTGGCTGGTGGACAAGAACGAGTACAAGCGCCGCCAGGCCCCGCCCGGGGTGCGCATCACCGGCCGCGCCTTCGGCCGCGACCGGCGCTACCCCATCACCTCGGGCTATCTCGCCACCCAGCTGCAGGACAAGCAGGATGTGTGAGAATGCGCCACGGAAAACACGGAAAGCACGGACAAATAAAAAGTTAATCCCCCTCATTGCGAGCGCAGCGCGGCAATCTCGTAATGAAGCACTAGCCGGCAAGAGATTGCCACGGCACTATGCGCCTCGCAATGACGGAGTTAATTTTTATTTCTCGAGGGGTTTTCCGTGCTTTCCGTGTTTTCCGTGGCTATCATGTATTGCGTCAGACGCTTTTCCTGATATCCGCTTTGCGGTATCGTGCCCGGATTCCCGCATCCGCCGGAGATGAACAATGAAAAAAGTCGAAGCCATCATCAAGCCGTTCAAGCTCGACGACGTGCGCGAGGCCCTGTCGGAGATCGGTATCGCCGGCATGACCGCCATCGAGGTCAAGGGCTTCGGGCGCCAGAAGGGACACACGGAGTTGTACCGGGGGGCGGAGTACGTGGTCGATTTCCTGCCCAAGGTCAAGCTCGAGATCGTGGTCAACGAGGATCAGGTCGAGCGCTGCATCGAGGCGGTGACCAACGCCGCGCGCACCGGCAAGATCGGCGATGGCAAGATCTTCGTCACCGAGGTCGAGAAGGTGGTGCGCATCCGCACCGGCGAAGAGGATCAGGAAGCGATCTGAAGGAAGTTCAAGAGCGCCACGGAATACACGGAAAGCACAGACAATGTGATCAGGATGTATACCGTAGGTCGGGTTAGCCCGAAGGGCGTAACCCGACGTAGCCGCCAGGCCTGTCGGGTTACGCTGCGCTAACCCGACCTGCATGTCCCGAAACGGGCAACATGAAATTTTCCGTGCTTTCCGTGTATTCCGTGGCGCTCTTTTATAACTCCGCCGCCCGCTCCGGATAGTTCAGACGATAGATGCGCAGTGTGTCCGCGGCCAGTTCGTCCAGCCCCAGCTTGCGGTAGCCCCGAACCATGATCTCCAGCGCCTCGGGGATTGCCGGGGTATTCTGGAAATTCCTTATCACCCGCTCGGCGCGGTTGACCGCGGCGATATAGGCCCCGCGGCGCATGTAATAATCGGCCACGTTCACCTCGTGCCGCGCCAGATTGTTGCGCAGATGGCGCATGCGCAGGGTGGCGTCCTCGGCGTAGCGGCTGTCGGGGAAACGCCGTACCAGTTCCTGGAAGTCGAAGAAGGAATCCCTGGCCGCGCCCGGATCGCGTTCGGATTCGTCCTGCGGCAGAATCCTGTCGATGATGTTCTTGCCCCGGTTGAAGTTCGCCAGCCCCTTGAGGTAATAGGCATAATCCAGGTGCGGGTGGCGCGGGTAGGTCTTGATGAAGCGGTCCAGGGTGGCGATGGCCGAGTCCGGCTCGTCATACTTGTAATAGGCATAGGCCGACTCCAGCAGCGCCTGCTGGGCGTAGCGGCCGAAGGGATAGCGGGCCTCCAGCTTCTCGTACAGGTCGATGGCCTGCTCGTAATTCTTGCTCTGCAGCGCGTCCCTGGCCTCGGTGTAGAGCTTCTGCGCCGACCAGTCCCGGGTCTTGTCGATCTTGTCGGGCAGCAGGCCGCAGCCGGCCGTCAGACTGATCAGGACGAGGAGGCAGAGGATTTTTCGCAGCATGGATGTCGGACTCGCTGGCCTGCTTGGTGACGAACCGGCAGTATAACTGAATCGGTATCCCGTCGTCGCCCGTGGGCGGGGAAATGGAAGCAGCGGTGAACGAACGCATACAACTGCAGGCGACCCTGCCGCCGGATGCGGCCGGCAAACGCCTGGACCAGATCCTCAGCGAGGTCTTCGCTGACTACTCGCGCAGCCGCATCCAGCAGTGGATCCGTGCCGGCGAGGTGCGGCTGGACGGCACTGTATGCGCGCTGCCGCGCCAGCGTCTGGCGGGCGGCGAGCGGGTCGAGATCGTCGCCGAACTGCCCCGGGCCGGGCCGGTCGAGGCCCAGGCCATTCCGCTGGAGATCGTGTACGAGGATACGGCACTGCTGGTGATCAACAAGCCGCCCGGCCTGGTGGTGCATCCGGCCGCCGGCAATCCCGACCGTACTCTGCAGAATGCCCTGCTGCACCATGACCCGGCGCTGGCGCAATTGCCGCGGGCCGGCATTGTGCACCGGCTGGACAAGGACACCAGTGGCCTCATGGTGGTCGCCCGTACCCTGCCGGCCCATCACGCCCTGGTCGCCCAGCTGCAGGCGCGCACCGTGACCCGAGAATACCTGGCCCTGGTGCAGGGCGTGCTGACGGCCGGCGGGACAGTGGATGCCAACATCGGCCGCCACCCGGTGGACCGCAAGCGCATGGCGGTGCGCCGCAACGGCGGCAAGCCGGCCGTCACCCATTACCGGGTTGCGCAGCGCTTCCGCGCCCATACCCTGCTGCGGGTGCGGCTGGAGACCGGACGCACCCATCAGATCCGGGTGCACATGGCACATCTCCGCCACCCCATCGTGGGTGATCCTGTCTATGGCGGGCGGATGAAATTGCCGGCCGGCGCCGGTGAGGCGGCGCGCGCGGCGATCCAGGGCTTTCGCCGCCAGGCCCTGCACGCCGAACGCCTGGCCCTGGTCCACCCGGCGACCGGTGAGGCCTGTGCATGGCAGGCACCCATGCCCGAGGACATGCAGCGTCTGATCGAGACGCTGGAAGCGGACCGGGAGGCCTCATGACGAGCGCTCATGACTGGATCGTCCCGGACTGGCCGGCCCCGATCGGGGTACGGGCGGTGAGCACCACGCGCACCGGCGGTGTGAGTACCGGTCCCTATCGCAGCCTGAACCTGGCCACTCATGTCGGGGACGCTCCGGCGGCCGTCGCGGAAAACCGGGGCCGGCTGCGGGAACGGCTGCAGCTGCCGGTCGAGCCGGCCTGGCTGGAACAGGTACACGGCACCGGCATCCTCGATCTGGACAGTGCCGCGTCCGGCCCGGCCGACGGGGCCGTCACCGGCCGTGCGGACCGGGTCTGTGTGGTGATGACGGCCGACTGTCTGCCGCTGCTGCTGTGCGGTCGTGACGGCGACCGGGTCGGGGCGGTTCATGCCGGCTGGCGCGGCCTCGCCGCCGGAGTGATCGAGGCCGGGCTGGACCGGCTGGGCCTTCCCGGCGCATCGGTGCTGGCCTGGCTGGGGCCGGCCATCGGCCCGACGGCCTTCGCGGTGGGTGAAGAAGTCAGGGAGGCCTTCGTCTGCCATGATCCCGGTGCCGCGCAGGCGTTTCGGCACCGGGATGGCGAACTGTATGCCGACCTCTACATGCTGGCGCGCCAGCGGCTGGAGGCGCGCGGCGTGACAGCGGTGTACGGCGGTGGCCGCTGCACCTGGAGCGAGCCGGAGCAGTTTTATTCCTACCGCCGCGACGGCACCACCGGGCGCATGGCCAGCCTGATCTGGCTGGGCGGATAGGCCGGCCGACCGTGATCTCAATGCTGAGTTCGCAGAGGCGCGGAGGCGCAGAGAAACCACATTGCGTCATTGCGAGGAGCAAAGCGACGTGGCAATCTCCTGCCGATTGATTCTGTTTTACGAGATTGCCACGCCAGTCTTCGGATCCGGGTATCGCAATGACGGGTTCTTTATTAATAATCAGACGTTCCATGATATAAAAATCTCTGCGCCTCCGCGCCTCTGCGAACTCTGCGTTCCTGTCGCACCGGCCGGGATTACTCCGCCGGCCCGCTGCGGTATGATCCCGGTTTCGCCGCAACGAATGACTACACCATGCCGTTACTGAGCTGGATCCTGCTGTTCTGCCTGCTGGGCGGCGCGCTGAGCGTGATTGCCGCCGGCGCCTACCTGCTGTTCCCCGAGCGGGTCAGAACGGCCCTGCTGCCGCACCTGGTCAGCTTCGCCATCGGCGCCCTGCTGGGCGCGGCCTTCCTGGCCCTGCTGCCGCATGCCCTGGCCACGCCCGGGATCGACGATTATCACATCATCTCCGGCACCGTACTGCTGGGCGTGCTGGGTTTCTTCCTGCTGGAGAAGCTGGTGCTGTGGCGCCACTGCCATGAGGCCCACTGCGAGGTCCATGCCGTCGACGAGCCCGAGGCTCACGACCACAGCCCGGCAGCCGGTACCCTGATCCTGATCGGCGATGCCGTGCACAACCTGGTCGATGGGGTGTTGATCGGTGCGGCCTTCCTGACCGATTTTCATCTGGGGGTGGTGACCAGCCTGGCGGTGGCCGCCCACGAAATCCCGCAGGAGGTCGGCGATTTCGCCATCCTGCTCAACAGCGGCTACAGCCGGCCCCGGGCCTTCCTGTTCAATATCATTTCCAGCCTGGCGACCCTGGTCGGGGGGACAATTGCCTATTTCAGCCTCAAGCATGCCGAGGCCGCGCTGCCCTATGTGCTGGCCATTGCCGCCTCCAGCTTCATCTATGTCGCCGTGGCCGATCTGATTCCGGGCCTGCACAAGCGGGTGCATGCTGCTGCCACCGCCCAGCAGGTGGCGCTGATCGCCGCCGGGGTGCTGGTGATCTACGCCGCCCACGCGACGCTGCATTGAGGATTCAAGAGCGCCACGGAATACACGGAAAACACGGAAAATATGAATTCAATGATGTGTAGGTCGGGTTAGCCCGCTGGGCGTAACCCGATACACGAACTTTCCGTGTATTCCGTGGCGCTCTTCAGGAGGGTTTGAAATGGAGAAGCTTATGAGCGGATGGTTCATGGTGACGCTGGTCGGTGCGGACCGGCCCGGGATCGTGGCCAAGGTGGCCTCGGCGCTGTACGAGGGCGGGGCCAACCTCGGTGAGGCCTCGATGATGCGCCTGGGCGGCAACTTCACCATCATGCTGATGGTGAGGTTCGACGGCAGCGTGAAGCAGCTGCACTCGCTGCTGGAGAACGAGGCCGAATCGCTCGGCCTGCGCCTGCATGTGGACCGGATCGAGGGCGGTCTGCACCGGCACCATATCCCGGATGTGCGGGTGACCGTCTACGGCGCTGACCGTGCCGGCATCGTCGCCCAGGTCACCTCGGCCCTGGCCGAGGCGGGCCTGGATATCACCGATCTGCAGTCCGACGTCGGCGGCAGTGAGACCGAGCCGCTCTATGTCATGACCATCGAGGGCCGGGCCCGCGAGGGCATCGAGGCCCTGCGCTCGGCGCTGGAGATCGTGCATCGCGAGGGCATGGACGTGGATATCGAGCCGATCGAGACGCTGATCGGGTGACATGGGGATCAGCCGCGAATGAACGCAAATAGAGCATTGGGCCATGAGCCATCTCAAATCTGGATGCAAACCGATATGTTTCTCAGATCTGGTTTGACTTTGGTTTGTTTGCCTTTCCGGATTTATGTGCGTGAATTCGCGTTCATTCGCGGCTTATAAAACTGCATTCAAACATGGCCGTCCTGGATATCCTCACCTACCCCGACGAGCGCCTGAAGCAGGTCTCCACGCCCGTGGCCGAGTTCGACCAGGCGCTGCGGGACTTCATCGCCGATCTGGAGCAGACCCGCCGGGCCGGCCCCGGCGCGGTGGGTATCGCCGCGCCGCAGGTGGGGCGGTTCATCCGCGTGGTGATCGTGGATGTCTCGCAGATGAAGAAGCCGGTGCCGAATCATGGCCATCTGGTGCTGGTCAATCCGGAGATCACCGAGTGGGAGGGCTATGCCCTGGGTCGGGAGGGCTGCCTGTCCGTGCCCGACTACACCGGTAACGTGATCCGGGCCGAACGCGTCCATCTGGAGGCGTGCGACCCCGACGGCAATCCGCTGGCCTTCGATATGGAAGGGTTCGAGGCGCGTGCCGTACAGCACGAAATGGATCACCTGGACGGGCTGTTGTTCCTGGACCGGCTGGTCAGCCGGCGCAACGACCTGTTCCGGCGCAAGGTGTACAAAAAATCCTGAGAGCGCCACGGAATACACGGAAAGCACGGACAATTCAATGTTGTTCATGGCGGTACCCGCAGGTCGGGTTAGCGCAGCGTAACCCGACATGTATGACCGCCGGCGTCGGGTTACGCCCTGCGGGCTAACCCGACCTACACACTGATATTCTGATGTCCGTGTATTCCGTGACGCTCTTGAACTTTATTTGCCACCGCCCTTCACCCCCGCGGTGATGACAAACCGCAGGGCATCCTCCATCGGCATGTCCACCGGTTCCAGCCGGTCGCGGTTGATGATCAGGGTGTAGCCGCCGAGCTGGTAGCTCATCGGCAGGTAGACCAGAACCCGGTGAGTTTCTTCCGCGCCCGTGTTGTTGGCCAGGGCCGGATCGGGGTCGGTGACCAGCCCGATCAGCTCGACCTCGTCCCACAGCCGCACCTTCACCGGCCGGCCGGTGTCCTTGCGGTCCTGCATGTGCGCGACGAAATCCGTGAAGTCGCTGATGGTGGAGTAGAGCGTCTTGATGATGGGGATGCGGCGGAAGACCGCGTCGTTGAGCCGCAGCAGCAGCTTCATCAACGGCAGCCGCACCACCAGGCCGATGAGCGTGATGGCGATCAGGGCCAGCACCAGGCCGGTACCGGGCCAGTACCAGCCCTCCGGGAGCAGCAGCCGCACCGCCCGACCCATGAAGCGTTCCGCGCCAATGGCGAGCAGGTACGCCAGATACAGGGTCAGTGTCACCGGCAGCACCGTCGCCAGGCCCTGCAGGAATGCCTTTCCGATTTGGTTCATATGCCTTTCCTCCGCTTCCCCCGGGAGAGCGGGCAGCCGCCCCCGGGGCCGATCATACCCATCCCGCCGTCGGCGAGACAGCCGCCCGGCTGAGCTGGATCAATGCACTCGCGTCTGTATCTGCTATATCTGATAGAAATATGCCGGCTGCGGCAACCGGAAGAGCGTAGGCCGGAATAAGCGCAGCATTCCCGGCAGGTTCGGGAATTGCCGGAAACGGGCCGGTCGGCCCTTATTCCGGCCTGCGGGCTGTCGAAGATGGAGTCCTGACTTGAAATGAGCCCGCAGCCGCCCCATCTGTAGGGTAATTCTTCGAATAGTCCGAGTGGAGAGACAAAATCATGCGGATGGACAAGCTGACCAGCAAGTTCCAGATGGCGCTGGCCGACGCCCAGAGCCTGGCCGTGGGCCAGGATCACCAGTTCATCGAGCCGGTGCACGTGTTGATCGCACTGCTTGACCAGGAGGGCGGTTCGGTCCGCCACCTGCTGACCCAGGCCGATGTCAATGTCAACCTGCTGCGCTCGCAGCTGGGCGAGGCGCTGGAGAAACTGCCCCGGGTCGAGGGCAGCGCCGGCGAGGTGCATATCTCCAACGACCTGGGCCGGCTGCTCAATATCACCGACAAGCTGGCCCAGCAGCGCAAGGATCAGTACATCTCCAGCGAACTGTTCGTGCTGGCCGCGGTCGAGGACAAGGGCCCGGTCGGTGAGTTGCTGCGCAAGGCCGGTGCCGGCAAGGGTCTGATCGAGCAGGCCATCGACAACATGCGCGGCGGCGCCAGGGTCGACGACCCGAATGCCGAGGACCAGCGCCAGGCGCTGGAGAAATACACCATCGACCTGACCGAGCGGGCCGAGCAGGGCAAGCTGGATCCGGTCATCGGCCGTGACGACGAGATCCGGCGCACCATCCAGGTGCTGCAGCGCCGTACCAAGAACAATCCGGTGCTGATCGGCGAGCCCGGTGTGGGCAAGACCGCCATCGTCGAGGGCCTGGCCCAGCGCATCGTCAACGGCGAGGTGCCGGATGGCATCAAGGGCAAGCGGCTGCTGTCGCTGGACATGGGCGCGCTGATCGCCGGCGCCAAGTTCCGCGGCGAGTTCGAGGAACGCCTCAAGGCCGTGCTCAATGACCTGGCCAAGCAGGAAGGCCAGATCATCCTGTTCATCGACGAGTTGCACACCATGGTCGGTGCAGGCAAGGCCGAGGGTGCCATGGATGCGGGCAACATGCTCAAGCCCGCGCTGGCCAGAGGCGAGCTGCACTGCGTGGGTGCGACCACCCTGGATGAATACCGCCAGTACATCGAGAAGGATGCCGCCCTGGAGCGTCGCTTCCAGAAGGTGCTGGTCGACGAGCCCAGCGAGGAGGACACCATTGCCATCCTGCGCGGGTTGAAGGAGAAGTACGAGGTCCATCACGGGGTGGAGATCACCGACCCGGCCATCGTCGCCGCGGCCACCCTGTCGCACCGCTACATCACCGATCGCCAGCTGCCGGACAAGGCTATCGACCTGGTCGACGAGGCCGCCTCGCGCATCCGCATGGAGATCGATTCCAAGCCCGAGGAGATGGATCGGCTGGAGCGGCGCATGATCCAGCTCAAGATCGAGCGCGAGGCGCTGAAGAAGGAAAGCGACGAGGCGTCCAGGAAGCGCCTGACCACGTTGGAGGACGAACTGGACCGGCTGGAGCGCGAGTTCTCCGACCTGGAGGAGATCTGGAAGGCCGAGAAGGCCTCGGTCCAGGGCACCCATCACGTCAAGGAGGAGCTGGAGCGCGCCCGTAAGGAACTGGAGACCGCCCAGCGCGCCGGTGATCTCACCCGCGCCGGCGAGTTGCAGTACGGCCGGATTCCCGAGCTGCAGAAGCAGCTGGACCTGGCCACCCAGGCCGAGATGCAGGAGATGAAACTGCTGCGCAACCGCGTCACTGACGAGGAGATCGCCGAGGTGGTCTCCAAGTGGACCGGCATCCCGGTGTCCAAGATGCTGGAGGGCGAGCGTGAGAAGCTGCTGCGCATGGAGGAGGCCATCCGCGACCGCGTGGTGGGCCAGGACGAGGCGGTCAAGGCCGTCTCCGACGCCATCCGCCGCTCGCGCGCCGGCCTGTCCGACCCCAACCGGCCCAACGGCTCGTTCCTGTTCCTGGGTCCGACCGGTGTGGGCAAGACCGAGTTGACCAAGGCCCTGGCCAATTTCCTGTTCGACACCGAGGAGGCCATGGTGCGCATCGACATGTCCGAGTTCATGGAGAAGCACTCGGTCGCGCGCCTGATCGGCGCTCCGCCGGGCTATGTCGGCTACGAGGAGGGCGGCTACCTGACCGAGGCGGTGCGCCGCAAGCCCTATTCGGTGATCCTGCTCGACGAGGTCGAGAAGGCACACCCGGATGTCTTCAACGTGCTGCTGCAGGTGCTGGACGACGGGCGTCTGACCGACGGCCAGGGGCGGACCGTGGATTTCCGCAATACTGTCATCGTGATGACCTCGAACCTGGGCTCGCAGCAGATTCAGGAACTGTCCGGCGAGGAGAACTACGACCGGATGAAGTCCGCTGTGATGGAGGTCGTGGGCGGCTATTTCCGGCCCGAGTTCATCAACCGCGTTGACGAGGTGGTGGTGTTCCATCCGCTGGGGCGCGAGCAGATCCGCGAGATCGCCAACATCCAGATCGACTACCTGCGGGCACGGCTGGCCGACCGCGATATGGAACTGGTACTCAGCGATGCCGCGCTGGACAAGCTGGGCGAGGCCGGCTTCGATCCGGTTTACGGCGCCCGGCCGCTCAAGCGCGCCATCCAGCACCAGCTGGAGAACCCGCTGGCTCAGCATATCCTGGCCGGCGAGTTCGGTCCCGGGACCCGCATCGAGGTCGATGTGCGCGACGGCGAACTGGACTTCCACAAGACCGACAAGCAGGCCGCCTCGGCGGCCTGAGGGTCGGATGTGTGCGGCATAGGTGAAACTGCTTATGCGGCGGCGGGTCCGGCGTGCATTTGCGTCATTGCTGTAGGATGGGTGAAGCGCAGCGTAACCCATCGCTTCTCAGGCAATGATGGGTTCCGCTTTGCTCCACCCATCCTACGGCGTCGGATTGTTTCAATAGATTTACCCGCCCGGACTTGATTTAGGTCAGTGCAGGGTCTATCTAATATGTATACAGTTTGAACCTGGAAATGGTTGGAACTGTGAGACTCCTCCACCTGATACTGGTGACATACTCTCGCCAAGTCAGGCGTGCCCCGTGTCCCCCGCGGGGCTTTTTTTGTGAGGAGTGAGGGGGATGCCTTGAACCCGTTACTGTCCCCGGCGTAAGGTGCCGGTATGATCAAACCGGACTATGACGGCGGCAGCCTGGTCAACCTGATCCAGAGCCTGCGCGCCGGGTTGGGGACGGAGGGGACGGAGGCGTGCCTGCCGTTGACCGGGCTGGATCCGAAGGGGCTGGCGGCGGCCCGTCATATCCTGCTGGTCGTCATCGATGGGCTGGGGGAGAACGTGCTGCGGCAGTTTCCCGAATCCAGCCTGGCCCGGACCCCGCGTCGGGTCCTGACCTCGGTCTTTCCCACCACCACGGCCAGCGCCATCACCAGTCTGCTCACCGGCCGGCCGCCGCGTCAGCACGCTGTGACCGGCTGGTTCCAGTGGCTGCGCGAGGCCGGGGTCGTGGCGACCATTCTGCCCTTCGTCACCCGGGCCGGCGGCGTGGATCTGCGCAAGCTGGGGTTGTCGGTGCCTGCGGTGATCGACACGCGTCCCTTCCTCGCCGATGTCGGGCGGACCTGCCGTGCCTGGCTGCCCGAGGCCATTGTCAATTCCCCCTACAGTGCCACCCTGAGCGCGTCGGCCGCCCGCACCGGCTATCCGTCGCTCGAACGGCTGGGTGAAGGTCTGGTCCAGCAGCTGCGGCTGAAGCCTGAACCGAGCCTGTCCTGGGTCTACTGGCCGGAACTCGACAGCTGCATGCATCATGAGGGCGTGGCCAGTCCCGGGACGGCCGCGCTGTTCGCGGAGCTGGACAGATGGTGGGTCGAGTTGACGCGTGAGCTGGCCGGCACCGATACCCTGGTGCTGTTGACCGCGGATCATGGGCACATCGACACGGCGGCGGATCGGCATGTGCGCCTGGAGCAGCATCCCGAACTGCGCGACTGCCTGACCCTGCCGTTGTGCGGTGAGCCGCGCGCCGCCAGTTGTTATGTGCGGGCGCATGCCCGGCAGCGCTTCGAGGATTATGTCGCCACCCGGCTGGCTGATTACTGCATCCTGCTGCCGGCCGCCGACCTGGTGGCGCAGGGGTGGCTGGGGCCGGGCGAGTCGCATCCGGAGCTCGACAGCCGCCTGGGCGATTATGTGCTGCTGATGAAGGACAACTATGTCATCAAGGATACCCTGGCCGGCGAGCGGCCCTTCAGCTTTGCCGGCGTGCACAGTGGTGCGAGCCGGGAGGAGATGGAGGTTCCGCTGATCGTTCAGCCGTGCGGATGACAGCGGCCCCGGGGCCAGATTCGGGCAGGCAGGTCATCAATAGAATCATTGCGTTATATTGGCCCGCGGCAGCAGGCCGCAGCCGCTGTTAAAGCCCGTGCCCGACCGGCCGCTAAGTTCGGTAGGCCCGCAGACCGCAGAGTGAGCGCAATGGATATCAACGGCAGTAGCAGCAGTGTGATCGAATCCGTCATGCGCACGGCGGCTCCCGAGACGGCCAGCGCCGTGAAGACGCTGAACAAGGCCAACGAACTCCCGCAACAGAATGCCCGGCAGCCGGTCGAACCCGCACCGCAGCCCGCCGCCCCGGAGCGCCCGGCCCCGGACCCCGAGGCCCGGGTCGGCCGCAATCTCGACGTCAGGGCCTGACCGTAGGATGGGTGGAGCGAAGCGCAACCCATCTTTTCCCGAGTGATTGATGGGTTGCAGCGTCAGGGCCTGCCCCCATCCTGCATTTGCGAATTCATTCAATCCCTGCCAGTACCCGGTCCAGCATCCGGGCCGACAGCAGCCGTTTCAGATACCCGAACAGCCAGGTCGGCACGGTCACGTAATAACGCGGCCGTGGGCGGTCGCGTTCCAGCGCCAGGACCAGCTTGTCCAGAACCGCATCGGGACCCAGGGTGAAGGGTGCCGCCGGCCCCGCCCTGGTGAGGCGCTCCAGCACGGCGGCATAGGCCGCGCGGTGGGCGCTGTGCTCGCTGTCGACATGCTCGCGAAAGCGGGCCAGGGCGTTGGCGCGAAAGTTCGAGCGGATCGGGCCCGGCTCGATCAGCACGCAATGGATGCCGCTCCCCTGCAGTTCCAGCCGCAGGGTGTCGTAGATACCTTCCAGCGCAAACTTGCTGGCGTTGTAGGCGCCGCGCCAGCGCAGGGCGACCAGGCCCAGTACCGAACTGTTCTGGACAATGCGGCCCTCGCCCTGGCGGCGCATGGCGGGAATGATCGCATTGGTCAGTTCCAGGGTGCCGAAGACATTGGTCTCGAACTGCCGGCGCAGCGCCTCCCGCGACAGGTCCTCGACCGCGCCGGGCTGGCCGTAGCCGGCGTTGTTGAACAGGCCGTAGAGACGGCCGTCCGTGCGTGACAGGACTTCCCGGACGGCCGTTTGTATCGAGGCGCTGTCGTCCAGATCCAGCTGCAGTGCCTCCAGGCCCTGATCCTCCAGGCGTGCCACATCTTCCGGCTTGCGCGCTGTCGCGAAGACCCGATAGCCGCGTGCCTGCAGCCCGAATGCACAGTGCTCGCCGATGCCGCTGGAACAGCCGGTGATCAGGACCGCCTTGTCACTCCTCACTCCTCACTCCTCACTCCTCACTCCTCACTCCTCACTCCTCACTCCTCACGTCAGCAACACCGCGATGATGCCGGTAATGAAGATACCGTCAAAGGTGCCGGCGCCGCCGATCGAGGCGATGGGGGTGGCGAGCCGGCGAATATCCCCCAGCCGCAGCAGGTCGGCGCCGACCAGTACCCCGAGGGTGCCGCCGATGTAGGCCAGCGGCGCGGCCTGTTCCAGGTCGATCAACAGGGCGGCCAGCGCGGCCGTGACCGGCGCGATGAAGATCGGCATGCCGATGCCCAGGCCCGGTACCGGCCGGCTGAAGGCGAAGCTGGTCAGGCTGACGGCCGCCACCGCCAGCAGGGCAGCACCGGGGCTGACCGGCTGGGTCAGCAGCAGATACAGCGAGAAGGCGACCGGGATCAGGCCGCCGCCCACATTGACAGCGACCAGGGTGGTGCCGGTGAAGGCCGGCTGGTGACGCAGAAAGCCGTGCGCCCACCAGCTGCGCGGCAGTGGTTCCACCCCGGCGCTGTCGATGCGCGCCAGGGGGAGATTGACCAGGCTGCCCAGGATGGAGGCGGTGAGCAGCATGAAACCGCCGGCAGGCGACAGGCCCAGCTTGTCGAAGGCGAGCGTGAGCGCGCCGACCTGGATCACCGCCAGCAGCAGCAGGAGAAGGAACAGGAAGGGCAGCAGGTGCAGCGGCATCAGACCAGCCGGTGTTCCCGCAGGGCCGCGGCCAGCAGCGGCGCGAGGGGGATGACATTGCTGGTATGCGGGATGCTGTCAGTGCTCCAGACCCGGCGGATGCCGGCGGCGCGCAGCCGCTCGAGGGCATCGC
>PABG01000137.1 GCA_002699185.1 Gammaproteobacteria bacterium
GCCGTTCGGCCGGCCCTGCCGTTTCCGCGCGACCCGGGTCGCGCAGGCCTCGAGTCACTGGGCCTTCGGCATGCGCCGCTAGCGCAGCCCGATCACCACCAGGGCGGCGAGCGCCAGCATCGCCGTGGTGACAGGCCCCCACAGGCGTCTTTCGGCAGGCGACGGCGTGATCCAGTTCAGCACGGTGCTGACGGCCTGGATGCCGAGCGCGGTCCAACCCGTCCAGGCCGGCCAGCCGGGCGGCAGGCCGGCGGCCGACGCCACGCCCGCGGCCATGGCGAGCAGCAGCAGAATGGACACCCCGGCGGCGACGCGGCCGCGTGCCGGCAGCGCGCCGGCGTGGCCCCCGCCCTGGGTCAGTCGGCCCCAGGGGGCGCCCGCGATGAGGCAGATCTGAAACGCCACCACCCCGACGATCATGGCGACGTACACCACGGCGGCCATCTGAATCACGGGCGGCCCCGACGTGCGGCGGCCTGCTGGAGGCAGGCATGTACGGCGACACCCTCCGGGCGCTTTCGCCTGGCCGCCCGATCCAGCGCCGTGGTGTTCATCCAGCCCGGCACCGTCGGATCGGCGCCGGCCTCGACGAGAATCCGGGCGACCTCCAGGGAGCACGTGGCTGCCACCGACGCCAGCGCTGTATCGCCGATGCGCGCCACATCGCGGGCATTCGGATCGGCGCCGCGCGCCAGCAGCATCCTCATGATCTCGACATGGCCGTGCTCCGCCGCATGATGCAGAGGCGTGTACGACAGGCTGTCGAACGCATTCGGGTCACGGCCTTCGTCGAGCAGGCGCCCCACCGCTTCCAGATCGCCATCCCCGGCGGCGCGATGCAGCCGCTCCCGCTCGAACCAGTCGTCGTCGTCATCCCGCATGATGGTCGGCTTCGCCTCGTTGTTCCGGGGCATCCGGAGGAAACACCTGCCGGCGCGGCCCGACGATCGAGCACCCATGACCCCTGCCTGTGCCCGGGACCGGCGGCGCGCCGCAAGCAGGACCGTGGATGTGCAGCGGACCGGGGAGCCGACATGGCGTGGGCCACTGCGCCTCAGGTCAGCAACGCCTCGAATGGCGCCAGCGTCACCAGACCGCCTGCCTGGCCGCGCAGCTCGGCGCTCCCGGCGATCAGCGCGTCGCCCTGGAGCTGGGTCAGCGCCAGGTACTCGGCGTTCGCCGTGCCGTCCATGCCGGCTCGCGCGGCCAGCGCCCAGGCGCGGCGCCGCAGCACGGCGTCGCCCAGGTAGCGGATCTTCAGCTTTGCGAAGCGCTGGTTGAGCCCGAGGCCGGCTTCCTCGGTGAGGACGCCCTGCCGTACCCGGCGGTACAGGACATCGAGCACCTGGGAGCGCAACAGGGTCGGCGCCAGCAGCGTGTGCGCCTGCGCCGGCTCGACCCCGGTTTCGACGATCCGCAGGGCGGCGTCGGCATCGATCACGAATCGCGTCAACGCCCGGGGCTCCTCGCCGGTGCCCCGTCGGCCTCCCGGTTCGCCGGAGCGGTGCGGGCCAGGTTCGCGACGTGCACGTCGTGCATGTCCTCGAGATCTGCCTGCAGTTCCGGATCGCGCAGCCTCGGCAGCATCTCCGCGAGCAGCCGCACCACCGCGCTCTGGCCCCGGTCCAGCAGAGTCATCTGGGCTGCCAGGCCCTCGCGAGCCAGCAGCTTGTCGTAGAAGGTGCCGGTGGCACGACTCGGCGTCCCACCCAGCCGGCGCACGTGCCGGCCGAGCATCGCGCAGAATCGACCCTCGTCCCGGGCCAGCGACCGCAGCAGGGCGGTCGTCTCCGGCGGGTGGTCTCGCCTGCTGAGCTCGCTCAACCCGCGCGCGCCGGCGCGTTCCGCTTCCAGCAGCTCGTTGAGCAGCGACAGCAGCTCGACGTCGCCGTAGGGCTCCCGGCGCATCTCGTCGGCGTAGCAGGGAGAGGAAGCGGGCGTTCCCGCGGGTTCTCGAGCAGCCATGGCGGGTGAGCCTCGTCGATCGCCGGGCGATGGGCCGAGTGTAATCAGCGCGACCCTGGCTGTCGCCCTCCCGCGGGGGCCCCTTCTCAGCGCGCCTGCAGCAGCGCCGGCTCGTACCGGATCTGCGGCGTTCCCAGGTGCTGCTCGATCCAGTCCTGCTCCAGGTGCGCCTCCACGACGGGTGTGCAGGCACCGACGGCGAACTCGCCGCTGGTGTTGCGGCTGGTGGCCAGAACGTATTCGTCTCCCAGGGACAGCATTCGCGGCATGCTCACCGAAATGGCTTCCCGGGGTTCGACGGCGCCCTTCCAAACCCGGAACACGTCGACCTGGAAGTAGGTCACGTTCTCTTCGATCGAGAGTGCGCCCTGCATCGGAATGACCGAGAACACGGCGTCGGCGACCTCGAAGAGGCTGGCGCCGGGGATGCACGTCCTGGCGGTCAGGTCTCCGGGGGAGAGCAGTAGACCGAGGGCGAGGAGCAGCGCTGAAACCGCTGACGCGGGGGCTGACCGGCAGGACCGGCGTGCCGGCGGAAGCCCGCGACGGGTCGCGCTGCCGCCGGGCGACCGTGCTGGCGCCGCAGGTTCGGGCAGACAGTCCGTAGTCCGCTCCGGGTCGGGTGTCGCACGCCACATCCGGTTCACCTCCGCGTTTGCCCGATCATTGGGCGGTCGCCCTCAGGCGCCCACGGGTTCGACGAGCTGCACGAGGTTTCCGCAGGTGTCGTCTAGGACGGCCATCCGCACCTCGCCGGCATCGCAGGGCGGCTGCGGAAATCGCACGCCCGCCCGCGACAGCCTTTCATGTTCCGCGTCGAGATTCTCGACCTGAAAGGACGCGAGTGGTATGCCGTCGGCCTTCAGCGCGGCACGGTACGCCGGCACGGCCGGGTGCGTGGCAGGCTCGAGCAGTAGCTGCGGCCCGTCCGGATCGCCCGGGCTCACCAGCGTTAGCCAGCGGAACTCGCCCATGGGCACATCGTGCTTCTTCATGAAGCCCAGCGTCTCCGTGTAGAAAGCGAAGGCCTTCTGCTGGTCGTCTACGAAGACGCTGGTGATGTAGATCTTCATGCTCGATCCTTCTCCACGTTGATTGCAGCAGGTCCATAGAGCGGCGGTCGGCGCCGACGGCCGCGCGGTACCTCAGGGCACGGGCAGCCGGCTGCCGTGGACGCGCTTCTGGGGCACCGAGTCGGTGTCGAACCCTTCCAGGCACCGAGTGTTGACCGCCCATCCGTCGAATGCGGCGGGTTGCCCCGGGCCCGGCGACTCCGACGGGTGGCGGGTCCGCGGTCGGCGCAGCGGCAGTATTCCGCAGACCGGACAGAAGTAGTCCTCCGCGGTCATCGTCCCCCACTGGTACAGCGTCAGCTCGCTGAGCGGGGTCACGAGCCGGACGGCATCCTCCGGCACGCGGAAGTTCAGGGCGCCCCGCATGTGGCAGATCGAGCAATCGCACACGCGAACGTGGTCGATGTCCGCCACCACTTCGAAGCGGAACCGCCCGCAGTGACAGGCGCCCCGATACGTTCGTTTCATAGCGTCGGCATCTCCGGCAGTCCCGGCGGGTGCCTGGCGGTCATCGCCAGATCCCATCCTCGTCGAAGCCGAGCGCTTCGAAATCGGTAGAGCGCAGCGCACGCTCCCGCTCGTGGTCGAGGAAAAACTCGTCGAGCTGGGGTGGCGGGACCGCGGTGTCCGACAGCATGGCGTGCACCTGGCCCCGGTGGTGAATCTGGTGCTGGAACAGGTGCAGCAGCGTCCGGTCGACACGCTCGGTCTGCACCCAGTCCGCGCGTTGATGATCCACGCCTGCGGCGAGCGCGTCGTCGGTGAGCTGCTCGCAGAAACCAATCAGGCGGCGGTCCGTCTGGCGCTGTCGATCGGAGAGTTCTGCCAGGTCCGGACAGGGGATCTCCGGATCGAATGCCGATACGCCGAGGGAACGGCCTTCGAGACCGCTGAGGTAATACCAGTCCACGGTCAGAATGTGGTTCAGCGTGTGGATGATGCTGGGGAAGAAGCTGGCTCGCTTCGCCGCCAGCTCCGGGGCAGGGAGGGCGCCGCACGCCACCAGCAGGCGGTGGTTGGACCACGCGTTGTTGTACGCCTGGGCACGGAAGTAGGTCGTCGCGCTCATCGGTCATCACCTCCGGGCGGAACCGCTCGGCCGCTCGAAGCGCCCCGGTGGCTCCCTGGTCGGGAGGGAAGCATGGCGCCGAATCGGCGTCAGCTCAACGGCTGCTCGACGCGCGCCGTTGCGGCGCCGGCGTCAGTCGGTTGCGCCATCGGGCATTCTGAAAGCCGCCCCGACCATCCGGGACAGCACCGAGCTGTCCACATCGGCCAGCTTCGAGAGGTGAAGGCATCCGCCGTGGTATCTGTGCTTGCCGAGATGGGCCACCAGAGACGCGTGCTCCGGGTACTTCGGCAGATAGAACGCGAACGACCGCGCCCGCGGCGCGAAACCCACCTGACAGATCTCCGCCGGCTTGCCGTCCGCGTAGCGGTAGTGGCGCTTGCCGAAGCCGATGATGCTGGTACCCCACATTCTTGGCGACATGCCCGTGGCGTCGCTCATGATCCGGGCGATGGCGCGGCAGTCGTCTCGCTTCCGCTCATCCGCGATCGAATCGATGAAGTCGTCGACGCTTTCGTCGGTTTCGTTGGTCTTGCGTCGGCTCATCGCTCGAGCTCCGTCAGTCGGTTGCGTCGGCGAACCGTGCCCGGGCGAACCAGATGGTGCGCCGAGCCGATTGCGACCATCGGCAGGTCACCGGCGGCGTCTCTCTGAGCGCCGGGCATTCCAGGCCAACGTCACGAACCGTTGCGTTCGAGCAGCCGCACCATTTCCTCGGCTACCAGCGCGGCCGACGGCAGGAACATGGTCGAGACGACGCGCTCGTCGACCACGACCGCATGCTTGTCCGCCAGCGTCTCCTTGTTCTGGGCCTCCGCTCCGTTGCGGCGGAGTTGATCCTCGACGAGAAACGGCAACAGGCTGCCCTCCTTGGCCCATGCCTTGGTGCGCTCCGTCGAGTTCGGAAATCCGGCTACCCGTTTCCCTTTCACCAGATAGTCGCCGCTTCCCAGCCTGGCGTTGGCAAAGCCGCCCGGGCCGTGGCCGCAGCCGCCCACCACGCCGCCGTGATCGTAGACCGCGCCGATGAGGGTCATCAGCGCTTCGTTCGATGCAACGTCGAACAGCGTACCGTAGCCGCCACCGACGTAAACGGCCCGATACTGGCTGGCATCCACCTCTTCCGGCTTCAGCGTGCTGCCGGCCTTGCCGAGAAAGTTCTCGTACCGGATCGCATAGCTGCTGATGCCCAGCGGGTCCACCATGAACTCGACGGCTCCGCCTCGAGGCGACACGAAGTCGACCTCGTAGCCGTGCATCACGAAGACATGGTAGGGCGGTGCATACTCCCAGAGATTGTTGCGCGCATCGTGCTGCTCCGGATCGCCCATATCGAGCAGGTTCGACGCAACGAAGAGCACCTTGCCCTTCGCTGCTGCGAACGCCGCAGCCGGAGCGAGTGCAGCGGCAACCAGTGAACACGTGAGTACGAAGACGAGGGGCTTCCAGGCCGGGGGGATCATGATCATTGGGTTCCTGTGTCGGGTCGCAGACACAGGCCATCAGCGGGCAGGCAGGTCGGCAGCCGGGTTGGGAAACTGGTTTGGGTGACGAGTTGGACGAAGCGCTGAATGGTCATCGTTGGAGGACGGACGCCTAGTGCAGGACGTCGCCGGAGTCGCTGTTCCTGCCACCACCGATGCGCTGTATCTCGGCGAGCCTGGAGCTGAGGACGTCATCCGAAATGACCCCTCGCTTGTGCAGCCAGCGGAACTTCTCCGTCTCTCGAGCGGCATCGTTGCTCGGGTCGATCTCGCCGTAGAGCTGCAGGAGTCTCTCGCGCTTGCGGGAGACAAGCTCTTCGACGATCTGATCATGTTTGGCGTCGTCGATGATGAACAGGCTGCCTTGGTCGGTGTTGAAGACAGTGTATCTGACCTGACGCCACTTGTAGGCCGCCAGACAGATACTGCCCACGAGTACCCAGAAACCGGTTCCCGAGAGCGGCCTGTCGTTCAACAGAGCGAACGTGACCTGAAAGCCGCCGATCAGGAGCCAAAGCAGGCCGACATTGCGCAACCATTCGTTTCGCTCGATCTGGGTCGACGTTTTCTCGGGAATGGCTCCATAGTCGATATCGACGTCTCCCGATCCGCTTCTATCCTTGAACGCGAAGTTGACCTCGTTCTCTCCGAAGTCGAAGGTGTGTTCGTTCCCGAACTTTTTCTGTTGGACGATCATTCAGCATTCCCCTGATTTACGGTCGGCCTCGCCTCTGGTTGCAGCAGCTCCAGCCAACGGTGGCCTGGATGAGTCATCGAAAGTGAGGCGGCCAACCACGATCGAGATGCCGGGGGCAGGCCTGGCAGGCACGCCTCCAGATCGGCCTGGTCTTTGGCACGAGGTGATCTTGCCTTGTAGAGCAGCACGCCCTCCGGTCTCAGGAATGGTATGCCGCCGCTGCGGTCAATCATCCTGCTCCGCGGTTGCTGGATTCGTTCGTCGCGTCGGAACACCCACCTCCGCGAGTCTCCCGGCTCGAGCATGAGGTCCAGGCGCCATTTCCCTGAAGCTGGATCCGCTACCCAGCATTGGTGCCGGGATGAAGGAAACTCCTCGTAGATGCCGAGAGCGGAAGTCTCTCCGGCGCCGGCTGCATAGAGTCGATAACGTGGCTCGAGAGCGCGCCGAAGGCTGCCGAAGTCATTGCGCGGGGCGGCGATCTCGATGTCGCTGTGGTCGCGGGTGCGGCGGCCCAGCCAGAGGTCGATGGCCCAGCCACCAACGACGCACCAGGTTGGGGTCGAGTGCTGCAGAACCGCCGCCACCTGTGCCGGCGACCAGGGTGCCCAGTCCTCAAGGGCGGGGCCTTCCCAACGTGAGTTCGCGTTCGGAGCGTTCAATATCGCACTGCCTGATGACTCGACCAGCGTCGCCGCGACCTGGCGGCCAGGCGGCGACGAAAATTGAATGACAGGTTGTAGCGTCCGATTGAATCGTCCTCTTTGGGCGCCGTGGCGTCCAGGACCAAACTCACCTCATTCGGACTCGTGATCGGATCTCGAACGGTCAGGAGATGTTGACGATCGCCCCGAATGGCGACGTGTCAATCAACCTACGAGCAACCTACGAGCAATTGAAACCCGCCGTACGCCATACGTCCCGCATCGAACCCCGAATCCGACGATCTGACGAGCTCCGCCATTCGTGGGTCGGCCGCGACCTTCCTGTTGGCCAGATCACGTGCGTCGCGAGATTCGAATTCGACCCAGCCGAAGACGATCACTTCGCCATCGTCTGCATCTACAACATCAGTGAATGAGCGCGTCCCCTCGAGCATCAGATCGTCACCAAGGTATTCCCTGTAATCGAGCGCACCGTGTTCCTTCCAGATCTCCGCCGCCGCTTCAACAAGACGCCGATAGTCATCCAGGCGATTCCGGGGAACGACCAACACGAATCCGTCAACGTATTGGGCCATGTTTGCTCCAGTAGCCGTGATTCAGTTCGGTTTGGGGTGCGATGAATTCTTTAACGGAGACGACTGATAGCGGCCTGTCGATGTCGTGCCGTCCTGGGCTGGCATTCCGCAGCGGGGCAAGCCGGTGGCCAGATTGAGAAAGCGATTCGGGTGACGGGTTGGACGGTTTGCTGCATCGCAATGGTCAGACGTCAATCCAAGTCTCCCCGACGTTGGGCATGAGCCATGCATTCAAGCCTGAACGCCTCATCTGTAGTGAGCCGACGGAAAACGTCCTTGAGCGCTTCGCTGGCCTCCTCCGACGAGACCGTGGCAAAGAGTGCGTCGCCCTCGGAATTGTATTCGACGTCATCTGCGTACGGTGATCGTTGAAGCTCCAACGCAGACCTGACCAGCGCTTCCCAGGTGTACCCGCCGCCTTGAAGGTCGCGAGACTGGAACCATTCGAGGATGTCTTCCCGATAATCGAAGTAGGAGACCTGAACCGCTCCGCCGAACTCCGAGGTGGTGAATCCATAGTCTGTGGAATCGGCCATCGCGCTTGCTCCGATCATCGCAACTAACGCAATAAGTAGCGTTCGCATGGTTGTCCCTCAAGCGACGCCTAACGCCGGCGAGCACTGGCCGGGCAAGCCGGCGGCCAAATTGCGGAAGCAATTCGGGTGACCGGTTGGACGGTCCGCTCCTTCGCCATTGTTGAACAGCGCTTCGCAAGAGACCACTGGGTCTGGTTGCGGCATCATCGGGTCATCTGAGCCAATCGAGGCGCTATGACGCGCCTCGCAAACTCTTCAGGGACGTCCTCTTCAAACGTGGGGAGATCCTCCGCAAAGACCTCCCATGAAGCCGCGTTTCTCATGAAGATGGAGGCGTCCGGAGGAAGACTGAGAGGGTTATCGAAAGCAGCGCCCCTGATGCCACGAAAGTAATCGTTTTCCAAGACTCTCATCCCGATTGGCGATCCGCACTCAGGGCAGAACTCGTGAATCGAATGCGTGCCCTTATCCGATGTGCATGAGTGGCCGGCTGGTTCACAGTTTAGAGCTACGTCATTCGAACTGAACCACACGTTCGCTGCATACGGTGCGCCCGATGACCTCTGGCAGTCTCTACAGTGACACAAGAAGATTGCTATAGGGAGTGAGGAAATCTCGAAGCGCACTTTTCCACAAGCACATCCGCCTAATAGGGTCTCCATGGGCAATACCCCCTCTTAGATCGCCCGCTCAGTGTAAGCGAACTAGCTCGAGGCAGCTGACGACTTTTGCCTACGGGGCCCCGATTCGCTGAATCGCCATGGTTAGGCGGCCGACTCGTTCTCCACATCCCACCCGGGGAACACTAGAGCGGCAGGATGACACTTCAGTGCCCGGCCAAGCTGCTTGGCGCGTTCTACGCCCAGGTTGATGCGGTCACGCTCGATTCCGGAAATCGTGGACTGGGGAATGCCTGAGACTTTGGATAGCTCGTTCTGGCTCATACCCTGCAATTCGCGAATGATGCGAACCGATTCCCCGGGAGAAACCTCAATGTTCCGGCGGGCCTTGCGATACTCGCTCATGTCACTTCCTCCGATAGTCGTGAGCCGTAACGCTCACGACCTCGACAAGCACCTCATTGCGTTCGATCCGATAGATCACGCGATATTGCTCGTTCAAACTTGATGATCGGTGGCCTTTCCAGTCTCCATTGAGAGCCTCGTCATTGAAGCCACGAATCATACGCAGCCCCGCAGGGCCGGAGACCGAGACGATATCCTTCCACTTTTCGTAGCGCTTCAGGATTTCGATAGGGAGCTTCTTCAGCTGGCGGGCAGTGCGCCTGTGTTCAAAGATCTCCCACATTGGGCGATGGTATATACCAAATATGGTATGTCAATCTGTGGCAGGATAGCCCGTAGATGTCGGAGCCGGCCGCCTAACGCCGGCGATCAGCGGCCGGGCAAAGCGGCGGCCAAATTGCGGAAGCAATTTGGGTGACGGTTTGGACGGCCCGCTGCATTGCCATGGTTGGATGGCACTATGCCGCAGACTCGAGGTTCTCTCTAATGATCCTTGGATGGCGCGCTGCGATTTTAAACAGCGCAAGAGCCGGCCCGTCGGGCTTTCGCCGACCTTGTTCCCAATTCCGCAAGGTATGGACACTAATCTCCATGGCACGGGCGAACTCCGCTTGGCTCAGCCCGACAAATCGTCTGAGTGCGGCGATATCATCCCCAGAGGCCACGCCTTCCCGTGCAAGCCGAGCCCTAAGCTTTGCTGGGATAGCATTCCTAAACTGCTCGTCTGAAATTTCTGGGATGTCGCTCATCTGTACTGATCCATATATTCTCGATACCGATCGCGCTCTCGATTCGTCGCCATGCGGGCTCCGATGATGCGGACCGTATCTTCGGCTCGCTCTGTGTAGATCACCGCCGCGACTCCACGGTGAATCTCACCGATTGCGATGAACCGATCTTCGTCTTGCGAGTGAGCAGCGTCGAAGATCTCTAGATAGTCCTGTGGTTCGCCCCCGATTCAGTGAGCAGTTTGGTTAAGAGTCTTCGCCTCGTATTCGAGGGGACTCATCCTGCCTGCCGCCCCATGGGGACGA
>PABG01000138.1 GCA_002699185.1 Gammaproteobacteria bacterium
AGGTTGATCGCATTCAGCTGATATTGCACCCTCATTATTGCAACAGGCCCCGCCGATGAAGCCGAACACCGCTGGGTACATGGGTAAGCAGCAGGGATTGAACGCGGTGATCAGACCGCCGAGCACGACCAATGGCAGGGCCAGCAGGGAGCCCCCAGTCAAAAACGGTGTCAGCCATACGGCGAAAGCATCCATGCGCTATTGCCGAAGCAGATCGTCAATCTGAGCCAGCGCCTGCGCCAGCCTTTGTTGCACTGCCGGGCTTTCGCCAACGATACGTCCCACTTCCTTATCGTGACGGTCGACAAAGACAACCGTGGGGAGAAAACGTATCTGATAGTGTTTTATCAGTGGGTTGTCCGCGGACCAGTCCAGTTGGGAAAAGTGGATCTGTTTGCCGTGACGGGCCGCCGCTTGATCCACCAAGCGGTGAACGGCCTGGCAGCTTGGACTGTTGTCGCCCCGAAACAGGATCACCGCCGGGCCTTCGACCTGTGTTGATGACGGGGTTATGGATGCGGACTGCTGTTGCCAGGCCTTCCAGCCCAACACGGCGCCGACAATGACGAGTATAAACAGGCTGGGGCCGACATGTTTCAATGACATGATTCACCTTTGTCGGTTTAGCACCCGCAACCCGTTGCATCCTGTTGGGTGCTTGTACTTGGCGTAGGTTCCATCTCACCCGGCGCTCGGTCCTGCACATAGTCGTCACCGCTTTGCATCGCGTGTTCCGCACGAGCCAGTTCGCGTCCAAGATAGGCGGCGTGATCCAGACGACTGATGAGTCCGGCTTCGATGACGCTGGTATATAAAGCTGCGGCTGAGATGGCGGTGAACATTCGGTCCAGCACACCCTTGTTGCTGTAATGTTCCAGTACCAGTCGTCGCTGGCCCCGATCCGGGTAGACGACGAAATAACCCGCGGGGTCCAGGACCAGCTTGCCGGGTTCCTTAGCCGCCTCTATGGGTACCGGTATGACGTCAGACGGGGCGTCGGCAAACGGACCGGGATCATGACGCGCGGAATCAGTGATCAAACTCCGCAGGGCGAGCACATCGGTACTACCAATTTGCGTAATCACTTGCACCTGCCGGCGAAACGCCTCGACATGCTCAGCATGAATATTCTTCAACAACGGGCGTTTACCCTTGGACTCGATGATGCGCATTTTTTCATTAACACCATGTTGCATCAGGGCAAGCAGCGACTGTCCCGGTAAATGGCCTATCGCCTTGCGAGTGTCTTCACCGCAGAGAATCAGGAATCGAATGTGTGGGTTGGCCAGGGTGTTGCGGATCAGATGTTCGATGCCGAGATTTTCCGTATGCAGGCTGCCGACAATCGACAAACCGTCAATTGTTGTCTCGGTCAGCGCCTTGATCAGGTGATCGGAGTTGAGCGTGCACACCGCTACCGGCGCCCGGAAGCGTACGATCTGATAGTCGCCGGGCAAGGGTGGCCAGCCTTCGCGTTGTTCGGGTTCCTCCGTGGCACAATGGCTGCCTTCAGCGACGGCCGGGTCAAGTTCAGCCGCCAGGTTTTGCGCCACGGCGGGCCAGCACACCTCGCAGCCCAAACAGTCGTAACGTTTTGGCTCCAACAAACCGTGGGCTTCGCTCAGCAACGTCCCCAGGGATTCGTTGATCGCGGCGGATGCCTGCAATGTACTGACCGTGTCCTGATAACAGCCGCAGCGCCAACACTTTTTCGCCGCCATCGCCGCGCGAAGTTCTGTCTCGATTTTTACCAATAGTTTCGGTGATTGGGCCATGATACTAGCGCTTACAGTTCCCCGCGCAGGCACGCTTCTTGGCGCGAAAATCCCACACGGAAGCAAAGACCAACGCAATGAAACCAGTCAGCTCCAATGGCTTTGAATAGGTGCCGTAGAACACCCACAAAAGCAAGGCAGCAGACGTGATACTCAGCAATAGTGGGCCGGGGTGCCGATGTACGCTATAGGAATACCCCATACCCGCCAATGCCAGCAGCAGCAGGCCGCTAACCAATTCTACCAGCAGGCTTTCGTCGATCTCGATGCCGTTACCCATAACGGAAAGCAGCGCGACCGCAGCCAGGGTGCCGTAGCACGTCAATACCGCAAGCAGGCTGGCCGCAGATCCAACCCAGGAATAATCCTTTCTATTCGATGTCGTATTTGCCATCTTCGCTCTCCTGTATGCCTAGTCGTTTTCGCAAGCATCGAAATGATTAGCTGACAAAAAACACGTCATCCGAGCCGTGCCTCCAGCATTTTCAAATCGCCCTTGAGCGCCTTGAGTAAATCAGCGCTATGCAGCCGGTAGTACACCATCTTGCCGTCATCGCGTTTACGCAACCAACCCTGGTCCCTCAACAGTTTCAACTGATGCGAAGTGGCGGCGATGCTGAGGCCGAGCACATGGGCGATGTCGCAGACACACAACTCCCCTTCCGACAGAGCGAGCAGGATTTTCAGCCGGGTCGTATTGCCAAGCAACTTGTAAAAGTCTGCCAGCTCCGGGAGGCGTTCTTCCTCCCGGGCCAAGCTGGCCCGAACAGCGTTAACCTTGTCATGATCGAAGCAAGGGACAGTACACACGTCCCGATGTTTACGTAACGATGTGGTATTTTTCATAATTAATATCATTTCGATGAATGCGATAATGATAAGCTGGGGATAAATTTAGGTCAAGACACTGCTGTCCCATTAACGAAGCATAAAAAAGGCCTGGAAACCCACTTGTTTAGATACAATGAAATCGCGACAAGTCATTGGAAAAAAGAAGGAGAACAGGCCTTGGCTCATCATAATACCGTGTTTTCTCAGTTACTCGAACTGGTCCCGAGACATGAATTTGAAACCCTGGCAAATCAGCACCATGAAGGCCGGAAACTGCGCAAGATGACGCGCTGGTCACAGTTCGTCGCCATGGAGCTCGCCCAGTTGTCCGGGCGCAACAGTCTGCGCGATGTGGTCAGCAATCTCTCCGCGCAGACCGGCAAGCTCTACCATCTCGGGACCGCGCTGATCAGCCGTTCCTCGCTGGCCAGAGTTAACGAACAACAACCCAGTGCGCTGTTTGAAGCCTTGTTCACCAAGCTGCTGGCACGCTGCCAAGGCCGCGCACCGCGCCATGGCTTCCGCATCAAAAACAAGCTCTACTCCCTCGAGGCCTCAACGATCGATCTTTGCTCCAGTGTCTTCCCTTGGGCCCGGTTCCGCGCCACCAAGGGCGCGGTCAAACTGCACGTCGGCCTGGATCATGACGGTTTGTTGCCGGCGTTCATGAACATCACCGATGGCAAGACGCATGACATCACCGCCGCCCGTGGCATGCGGCTACCCAAGGACAGCACCCTCGTCGTCGATCGCGGCTACACCGATCACGCCTGGTATATGACATCAATATCTTCTTCGTGACCCGACAGCGCCGAAACGCCGTGTATCAGGTCGTGGAGCGCCACGCTGTCCTCAAGGCCAAGGGGCTGAGCAGCGACCAGACCATTTGCCTGACCGGCACCAAGGCCAGGGAATATCCGATTCTGTTGCGCCGTATCGGCTACCGCGACGCGGCAACCGGCAAGCACTATGTCTTCCTGACCAACAACTTCAAACTCGCCGCCAGCACCATCGCGGCGATTTACAAAGCCCGCTGGCAGATCGAGTTGTTCTTCAAGTGGATCAAACAGAACCTGAAGATCAAGAGCTTCCTCGGCACCTCCAAAAACGCCGTGATGACCCAGATCTGGACCGCCGTGTGTATCTACTAATGAGAACGTAAGTAAGGCGACACTCAGGGCTTCAAGCCGCGTCTGCATCAAGGCGCGGTGCGCCGGGAATGGCCCAGCCCTTGCCAAGCACCGCAACGCCGAGGCGGACGCGGCTTGAAGCCCCTGACAATCTGATTCTGGAAATGACAGGCCGTTGTGTGCTCACGTACGCCTGCGTTACCGAAGCTTGCTGTAGAAGTGCTACAGCGGCGCTTCGCTGCCTTGGCCTGCGTGAGCACACAACGGCTGAGTGTCGCCTTACTTACGTTCTCATTAGTATCTGTTGCTGGCTTATATCAAGCTCGTCAGTCAGATCGGTAGCAGCCTTCAGCAGATGCTGCGACTGCTCCAGCTAAATCTGTTCGAACGGCGCGATCTCTTGCCACTATTGCGGGGCGAGCCGCCGGACCCAGCGACCTCAAATCTTCAGACCACCTTGCGGTTCTCGTGAAAGTTTATGGGACAGCAGTGATGCGTCATAAGGATACTTGAACAAATTCACCGCTACAGGGTTCGCCACTGATGGGCTGTAATTGCTCGTACACGCATTCTTCCAGACAACAGCCCTGCGCAAGGGGTTGTGAACCGGGCCGGGGCGCTTGACATGACTCACACCGGCGCCACAAGATCGCTTCACAGGCCACCTGCACAGCCAGGGCCCGACACCTGAATATTATGGGTCATGAACATCACCACAATACACAGGCACTGGGCGATCGGCGCCTGGGCTGGGCGATCGCCGTCAACCTGTTGCTGACTGTGGCCCAGGTCATTGGCGGCCTGGTCTCCGGCAGTCTGGCACTGATCGCCGATGCCCTGCACAACTTCAGCGATGCGTCCTCCCTGCTCATCGCCTGGGTGGCGCGACGCATCGGCCGCCGGCCACCCGACCGGTTGCGCACCTTCGGCTACAAGCGGGCGGAGGTCATTGCCGCCCTGATCAATCTGACCACGCTGGTGCTGATCGGCCTGTACCTGATCTACGCGGCCATGTGGCGGATGTTCGAACCCCAGGTCATCGAGGGCTGGACGGTGATCATTGTCGCCGCCATCGCCCTGGTAGTGGATATCGTCACCGCCCTGCTCACCCACAGCCTGGCCCGGAACAGCCTGAACCTGCGCGCGGCCTTCCTGCACAATGTCTCGGATGCCATGGCCTCCGTGGGCGTGATCCTGGCCGGCAGCCTGATCCTGCTCTATGGCTGGTACTGGAGCGACACCCTGCTCACCCTGCTCATTGCCGGGTATGTGCTCTACCAGGCCGCAGGCACCTTGCCGGAAACCATTCATCTGCTGATGAGTGGCGCCCCGGCGGACATCAGCGTCGAGGAGGTGGCTGGCGTCATGGAAGCCATCCCGGGTGTACGGGACGTGCATCATATCCATCTCTGGCGTATCGACGAGCACCATAATTCTCTCGAAGCGCATGTGGTAATCGACGATTACGCCCATACCGATGCGGTCAGAACGCAACTCAAGCAGGCCCTGGGGGAGCGGTTCGACATCCATCATTCCACCCTGGAATTCGAACTACGGCCCTGCCCCGCGCCGCACTGCTGAGCGGCGACGAACACGGGTTCAGCAACCACCAACGCCGATGGCGCCCGGATTGTACGGGCGAGGCAATTTGCATTGCCGGTATCAGCGGATTAACATGCTTCTCCATGCAGCGGATACTCGCCAAAGCCCTGGTGTTCTTCATCCTGTTCGCCAACCTCTCCTGGGCCGCGGACCTGCAGGCTGTCGACCCCGGTCACGATCCAGCCGACACGCATCTGACTGATGATACGGGCGGCGGGCACAGCGACGACTCCGATATCCCGCCCCATGTCTGCGATCACTGCTGCCACGGCAGTGCCCACTATGTCGGCATCCCCCCGGCAGCGACCATCGCCGCCGCCAGTCCCGTTTCCCTCTTCCCTGCCGGTCTGACCCGGCAACTCCGGTCCCACGCCGGCGCCCCGCCTCTGCCACCCCCCAATATCTGAGCCTCTCCAGCACGATTGCACGGCCACCGCCGAGGCGGACGCCTGTCATCTTCATTTGCTACCAGAGGCCCGGAAACCATGCCTTTATTCCATCCGCAGGGATGGCGCACGTCGGCGTACACACCGACCGGACGCTATCATTTCAATAGGCTGCGCCTGTATGCCGCCGGTCTGCTGCTTGCCCTCAGCATCCCGAGCGGCCCCGTCAATGCCCAGCCGCCGACCGCCGCCGGCCTGCCCGACCCCCTGACCCTGCAGGCGGCCGTGGATCAGGCCCTGCAGCACAATTACGCCATTCGTGCCGCCGCCGCCGAGGTGCGCCGCTTCGAAGGGGAGGCCGTCCATGCCGGCCGCTGGGTACCGTCCAACCCCGTCCTCGACGTGAAGAGTGCCGAGCGCGATGCCCCCGGCGGGACCTCCACCGATATCGGCATCAGCCTGGCCCAGGAAGTGTGGACCGGCGGTAAACGCCGGTTGCAGGCGTCCGCGGCGGATGCCCGCAGCCAGGCGGCGCGCGGCCGGCTGGAGTTTCTGCACACCAGCACCGCGGCGCGCACCCGGCGCGCCTTCCTGCAGGTACTGCTCGCCCGCGAGGCCCGGCGCACCGGCCAGCGTCTGCTCACCGCCGCGCAGGAGCTGCAGCGCTATACCCGCCGCCGCCTGGAAGCCGGCGAGGCCACGGCGCTGGCGGTCAACACCGCGGCCATTGGTGTGGCCCGGGCCCGGGCCGAGCTGAGCCGCGCCGACCGGGATCTCACCCGCGCCCGCCTGGCGCTGGCCGAACTGCTGGCCGTGGACCCGGGGCAGGACCTGAACCCCGCCGGCCGGCTGCAACCCGTCGCGCTGGAACTGCCGGACCGGGAGACGCTGCTGCAGCGCTCACTGGAGCGGCGCAGCGACCTGGCCGCCGCCGCCCAGGCGGTGGTCGCCGCGCAGAAGGAGCTGCAGCTGACCCGCCGCCAGCTGATCCCCAACCTGACCATCATGGGCTTCTACGAGGAGGAGGAATCCGCCGAGATCCTGGGCGGCGGCCTGTCCGTATCCCTGCCGCTGCTGCATCGCTACCGCGGCGAGCAGCAAAGCGCCAGCGCCCGGCTGCAGCAGGATCAGGTGGCACGCGACGCCCTGCGCCTGCAGGTACGCCGCGAGGTGTTGCAGGCCCTGGCCGACTACCGGTCGGCCCGGGAACAGGTCGAGGTCGCGGGTGAAACCATGCTCAGCGCCGCCGAGCAGAACCTGGCCCTGACCCGCACCGCGTTCCGCGCCGGCAAGGTCGGCGCCCCGGCCATCACCACAGCCCAGGACAATCTCCTCAGTGTGCGCCGCACCTACCTCACCGCGCTGGAGGAACTCATTGTCGCCGGTACCGCCCTGGAGAGCGCCACGGGCGGTCTCATCCGCATGCACCAGGGCGTGTCTCAACCCGCTTCCCAGGAGTCCACCCGATGAATACCCGACACCCGTATCTGTACGTTCTGACCCTGCTTGCCGGCCTGACCCTGCCCGCTGCGGCAACTCAGGCCGCCGAGGACGACCACACCGCCGGGCAGGCGGGCGAACATTCCGAACATTCCAAAGACACCGACGCCGGCAGGCACGCCGGAGAGGAAAAACACCAGGAAAATGAAGTCCATCTCACCGAGGCGCAGCGCAAGCGACTCAACCTGAAGGTGGCACAGGCCGAACGCGGCAGCGCCGAGGCCATTGTGCGCCTGCCGGCCACGCTGGCCTTCGACGCCGACCGCGTCGCGCGTATCGGACCGCGTCTGCGCGCGAAGGTCGTCAAGGTGGTCAAGGATCTGGGCGAGCGGGTGGCGGCCGGTGAGCCGGTGTTGATCATGGACAGTGTCGAACTGGGCAAGGCCAAGGCCGGGTATCTCACCGCCCGGGCCCGGCTCAATGCCGAGCAGGCCAATTACAACCGCGAACGCAAGCTGGCCGCGCAGGACATCTCCAGCAAGGCCGCGCTGCTCGAGGCGCAGGCACGCTATCACCAAGCCCGGGCGGAGCTGGACGCCGCGGTCGAGGAACTGCGCCTCTACGGCCTTTCCCGCGAGAGCGTCGAGGCCATCGAGGCCGGCGGCGAAATACCGCTGTCGCGCTACGTGCTGACCAGCCCCATCGCCGGCGTGGTGCAACAGCGCGACGTCATGCCCGGACAGACCGTCGGGCCGGAGACCAGCCCCATCCATGTGGTGGATGACAGCCGCCTGTGGGTCATGATCCAGGCCTATGAGCGGCACATTCCGGCCCTGGCGCCGGGCCAGCAGGTACACCTGCGCCTGCGGGCCCTGCCCGACGAGACCTTCGCGGGCCGGGTCGACTGGATCTCGCGGGCGCTGGATACCGACTCCCGCACCCTCAGGCTGCGCGCCACGGTGGCCAACCGCCAGGCGATGCTGCGCGCGGGCATGTTCGGCACCGCCTCGATCCATGTCGCCGAGGGCGGCGAGAGCGCCCTGGTGCCGCTGGGTGCGGTGCAGACAGTGGAAGGTAAACCGACCGTATTCGTCCCCGGTAATGAGCCGGGCGCGTTCCGTGCCGTAACGGTCGTACTGGGCCGGGAATCCGGCGGCCAGGTGGAGGTGATCGCCGGCCTGCATCCCGGCGAGCAACTGGTCGTGGCGGGCGCCTTCGATCTGAAATCCGTAATGACCGCCGGTGGCCGCAGTGCCGCCCACAACCACTGAGGGGGCGCGCACATGATCGACAAGCTGATAAGGGCGGCTCTCGCCAACCGTTTATTGACCCTGGTGCTGGTGCTCGGCCTGGCCGGTGCCGGCGTCTATTCCCTGCAACGGGTCCCCATCGACTCCTTTCCCGATGTGACGCCGTCCATGGTCCAGGTATTCACCGTCAGCCCCGGCCTGTCGCCGGTGGACGTGGAGACGCTGATCTCCTATCCGGTGGAGATCTCCATGTACGGCCTGCCCGGACTGAAACGGGTGCAGAGCACCTCCATCTTCGGGCTCTCGCGGGTGAATATCTATTTCGAGGACGGCACCGACATCTACTTCGCCCGCCGTCTGGTGATGGAGCGCCTGGCCAAGGCCCGCGAAGCCATCCCCAAGGGGCTGGGCGAACCGGAGCTCGGCCCCATCACCACCGGCCTGGGCCGGGTGTTCATGTACACCATCGATAACAAGGAAGGGGCAAGCCACTCGCCGATGGAGCTGCGCACCGCCCAGGACTGGATCGTCAAACCCATGCTGCGCACCGTCCCCGGCGTCACCGGGGTCTTGTCCATCGGCGGCTATGAAAAACAGTACCAGGTGAAACTGGACCAGAACGCCCTGGTGGCACGGGATCTGAGCATTGCCGACATACGCCGCGCCATCGTCGCCAACAACCGCAACGTAGGCGCCTCCTTCATCAACCGCGGCGGCGAGGAGTACATCATCCGCGGCTACGGTTGGGTAAAGCCCGGTGATCAGGGGCTGGAGGATCTGCGCAATATCCTGATCCGGGAGCAGGGCGGCACGCCGGTCTATCTCGGCGACGTAGCCGAGGTGAGTTATGGCCCCGCCATCCGCCGCGGTGCCCTGGTGGCCAACGGCGAAGAGGCGGTGGGCGGCTTCGTGCTCAAGCTCATCTACACCAACACCCAGGAACTGCTGGGTGCGATCGAGGACAAGGTCGCCGCCATCAACCAGGCCCTGCCCGACGGCATGGTCCTCAATGAGTACTATTCCCAGGGCGATCTGGTCTCCAAGGCGGTGGGCACGGTGGAGAAGGCCCTGCTGGAAGGCGCGGTGCTGGTGCTGGCGCTGTTGTATCTGTTCCTGGGCAATCTGCGTTCCACCCTGATCGTGATCGCCAGTCTGCCGCTGGCCGTGCTGGTGGCCTTCATCGCCATGGACTACGTGGGCATGTCCGCCAACCTGATGAGTCTCGGCGGCCTGGCCATCGGCATCGGGATGATGGTGGACGGTGCCGTGGTCGTGGAGGAAAACATCTTCCGCCACCTGGAGGAACGCCAGAACGAGCGGGTCAGCATGAGCCGCCTGGTGGGCGAGGCCGCACGCGAGGTGGCACGTCCCGTGGTATTCGCCATCGGCATCATCATCATCGTGTTCCTGCCGCTGTTCACCCTGCAGGGTGTGGAAGGCAAGATGTTCTCGCCCATGGCCTATACCATCTCCTTTGCCCTGGCCGGCGCCCTGATCATGGCCCTGACCCTGGTGCCGGTGCTCTCCAGTCTGGTGTTCTCCCGGGGCAGCGCCCACGGCGAACCCCGGCTGGTCAGCTGGCTCAAGAATGCCTACCGACCGATCATCCGCACTCTGGTGGAACGCCCCAGGGCGGTGTTCGGCACCGCCGTGGCGGTATTCGCGGCCAGCCTGGCCCTGTTCCCGTTTCTGGGGACGGAATTCGTGCCGACGCTGCGCGAGGGCACCTTCTTCGTGCGCTCGACGCTGCCGCCCGGCACCAACCTGGACAAGTCCATCGAATACTCCAGGCATATCCAGGGGATCTTCGATGAGTTCCCCGAGGTTACCGGTACCTATGCCCGCGTCGGTCGCGCCGAGGTTGGGGGTGATCCCGAGCCGGTGAACGTGGTGGCATCGCTGGTGGCGCTCAAACCGCTCGATAAATGGAAAAGCGGGCGCAGTTATGAACAACTGCAAAGCGTCATGGCCGAACGGCTGCAGGCCGAGCTGCCGGGGTTGGCCAACAACTTCTCCCAGCCCATTGCCCTGCGCACCGACGAGTTATTGTCGGGCATCATGGCCCAGGTGGTGATCAGTCTGTATGGCGACGATCTCGACGAGCTGGCCGAATACGGCGAGAAGATCCAGCACATCGCCAGACAGGTCGATGGCGCGGTGGATGTGCGCATGCAACAGCAGGGCGGCAAGCCGCAGGTCGTGGTACGACCCGACCGCCGGGAACTGGCCCGTTACGGCATCGCCCTGGATGATGTCCTGTCCGCGGTGGAAACCGGTATCGGCGGCGCCACCGCGGGCCAGGTGTTCGAGGGCATTCGCCGCTTCGATATCTTCGTGCGCCTGGACAAGGATGCCCGCGAGCGGGTCGACCAGATCCGCAGCCTGCCCCTGCACACCGCCGAGGGCGCGCTGATCCCGCTGTCGCGGGTGGCCGACGTCGACGTATTCATCGGTCCCAAGAAGATCTCACGCGCCAAGGCCAGCCGGCGGGTGTTCGTGCAGCTCAACGTGCGCGGACGTGACATGGGCAGCGTAGTCGCCGACATCGAACGGCAGGTGGCCGAGAAAATCGATCTGCCGGCGGGCTACTACGTCGAATACGGCGGTCAGTTCGAAAACCAGCGCCGGGCCATGCAGACGCTGTATATCGTCGTCCCCATCACCCTGGCGCTGATCTTCCTGATGCTGTTCTCGGCCTTTGGCAGCCTGCGCTATGCGGTGCTGATCTTCCTCAACGTGCCCTTCGCCATCACCGGCGGCATCGTGGCCCTGTGGCTGTCCGGCCTGTACCTGTCGGTGCCCGGTGCGGTGGGCTTCATCGCGGTGTTCGGCGTGGCGGTGCTCAATGGCGTGGTGATGGTCTCCTACATCAACCAGCTGCGCGAGCAGGGCATGGAGACGCTGGAGGCGGTGCGGGTCGGCGCCGAACGCCGCCTGCGGCCGGTGCTGATGACCGCCTCGGTGGCCATCCTCGGGCTGATCCCGTTGCTGCTGGCCAGCGGCATCGGCGCCAACGTGCAGCGCCCGCTGGCGGCGGTGGTGATCGGGGGGCTCATAACCTCGACCCTGTTGACCCTGCTGGTGCTGCCGAGCGTCTATCGCTGGTTCGCCGTACCGCGTCGCGAAGCCGAAATCTGAGAGAGGATGCAGACATGAAAGAAATCAAGGCCTATGTACGCAACAACATGGTGGACGCGGTGGTCGATGCCCTCGCGGCCATGCCGGGCGTGCCCGGCGTGGCCGTGGTGCCGGTCAGCGGATTCGGCCATGTCCATGACGATCGGGACACCACCGTGCGCATCCGGATGACCAAACTGGAAATCGATGTACCGGACGCCCAGGTGGAAGCCGTGATCGACTGTATCGTCCGTCATGCCCGCACCGGCGCCGGCCACCCCGGCGACGGCCGGGTCTATGTGACAAGCCTGGAGGAAACGGTACGCATCGCCGATGGTCGGCGCGGCGATGCGAGTCTGGCAATCTGACTCCAGCCGGCATACCGTGCCGGCGGCGGCCGGCCCTGGTGCGGCCGCCGCTGATCAACCGTTTCGTTCGCAGTACCTACGCTGTGCTGCAGCACCCGGTGACCGCTTCCGTGCTGTTCGCGGGCTGATCTGATTCTGGCTGGCACCGTCAATCCATTTCGATGCCATGCTGAGCGACGAGCTGTACCAGTTTATGAACTGGAGCATGCTGATCGATGGTCTGCTGTTCTGACGGCTGATGCTCGACCCGTGCGATCCTGCGCATCCAACACCCCACGTCACATGACCCGGCTGCTGATCCGGCTCGCCGGCTGGACAAGGAGCCGGCCAGGAACACCAGGGACATCAGCGGCCATATACCCGAACCCGCCTTCACCTGACCGAAGAGAACGGCCGTCGGATCACGACAACAGATTACAAAGTCAGCGTGAATCTGCTGTTCATTGCAAATACGCCGAGGGGCCCCGCGCAGCCTTCGGTGATCTCACCCGATCCCAATTCAGTCCGACAAGTCACGTCTGCGTTGATCGAACTCCTCTTTGTCGATCTCACCACGGGCATAACGTTCCTTGAGGATATCCAGCGCCGTTTTCTGACTGCTCCCGGGCGGCGGCAGGGATGCCCCACCCCCTCCCATCCAACGTACCGCGAGCACGATTAGCAGAATTATCCCGCCCCAGAATACGATCATCATAATGGATCCGAACACGATATGTCCCCAGCCCCAGCCCCAATCGCCGTGCCAACCATAGTACGGACGCTCGGGGGTCTGGGCGTAGACTGCCATGGAAGCCAGAATGCCCGTCAGCAAAACGATTGCCTGTTTACCGATCGCTTGTTTCATAGATCAAACCTCCTGCAATTCGGCCCCTGTACGAACTGGCATTGCAGCATCAAGTTACCATGCATTCGTCTATCCAACCTATCAAAAAACTGCCTGGGCATTGCACCGCGCCCATCAATGGCACCGAATCCTTCCCCGATAAAGGAAGCCGCTGTCGGAGCCGACCCTACTGTGCGGCGGGACCTTCGACGAGGGATCCTGCGGCATGGTCGCCAGAAACCCGCCACCGAAAATCGATGCCAGCAGGGCGCCCATTACCGGTGCGATCTGCAACGTCGGAACAGGTGGACGCCCGACCGTACAGCCTTACGTGAGGTGGTCTTGCTGTTGCGTCATGATCCCGCGGCCCATGGCCTATAAAACATGACACTGACGGTATCCACTTCAGCCAGGATGATGGCCGCCATGCCCGTGCGGACCGGGCTGCACCTCGCGGCCCGCCACCTCGGTCTCCTCCAGGTAATGGACAAAGGCCCGTCGCAACCGCTCGCCCCAGCCCGCACCCAGACGAGCGCCGGCCCGCTGCAGCGTCGCCTCTATGTGCACGGCCGTTGCCTGCAGCAGATCGTAGGTGATGGTCAGCTTGTCCGCAGCAATATCCACCGCGCACACCCCCATCATGGCGCGGAGTTGCCCGGTGACCTGCTGAGCGTCAGTATCCGACAAGGGTGAGTCCAACCGCAGGCGGCGGCGCTTGAGCACCTCCTGCCCTTCCTGCTTCGGTGCCCACTCACCCGGCACGCCGATGTATAGATGCGGGTTGGCCAGGAAGCGGTCCTTGCATTGTTGCGAGCAGAAGGCGAAAACCATATCCTGATAGTTGATCGCGTTCTGGTCCGGCACCACCAGCATCTGGCACACCGGGTCTTTCACCTTTTCACTGCCTGATCCCATCTTCGTGACCCCTCCAGAAGTGCGTCACGTCGTGCGGCCGTCTCCTCAGCCCCTTACTCGGCTGTTGCCGGTACACGACGGCCGGCCGCCATACCGGCCAGCGCCCCGGCCAGCAACAACGCCGCTGTGAGCCAGAACGGCGCCTCGACGGCAATACCGTACAGCCACCCGGCCGCAGCCGAGCCAAGCCCCTGGCCCAGGCTGGCGGCGGCGGTCTGCTTGCCAAGCGCCGCGCCCTGCGCCAGGCCAGCGTTCAATGTAATCCGGTACGCGAGCATCGGGATGAGAATCCCGGAACCGGCGGCGAACAACCCGACCAGCAGTATCAGCCAGTTCCAGTTGGCCGCCGATGGCAACAAGCCCACACCCACCGCCATTGCAAGAAAAGCCGGCGTGATGATGAAGCGGAATCCGACACGCCGGACAAGCGGCGAGAACACCAGCATCTGGACCGCCACCATCACCAGGCTGCACTCCATGAACATCCAGCCGATCTGCAACGGATCGAGCCCCAGCACCTGTTGGCCCTGCAGGGCGATGGCAACCTCGAAGGCGCCCAGGCCAAACATGCCCAGCAGCGCCAGCAAGAGCAGCACATTCACCGAATGGACGTTACGCGAACTATGCTGTACCGGAGCCGCGTGGGGTGCGGGCGAGATACCGGGGAGCCAGCGCCAGACCGCCAGCCAGATCACGACACCGCCGGCAGCCGCGGTAAAGAACGGCGCCGAGAACGAACCACCCGCCCCCACCTCCATCAAACCCCCGACCTGCAGCTCCGTGAGCCAGCCGCCAAGCAAGGGCCCCGCCATAAAGCCCAGCGTGGTGGCGGCGGTCATCCAGGCAAAGCGGCGCGCCCGCACCTCGGGCGCGCTGGTATCGCTGACGTAGGCCAGGGCCACGGGCAGTACGGCGGCAACCAGTGCCCCACCCAGTCCTCGCGCCAGATAAGCCAGCCACAGATTCGTCGCCAGGCCGAAGGTTGCCAGCGTCAGCACGCAGCCACCCAGGCCCAGCAGGATCACCGGCCGACGGCCGACGCGGTCCGAGACCCGCCCCCACAGCGGCGCACCGACAAATAATGCCAGCATGTAGATGCCGGCGATCATCCCGGTGTGCCAGGCGACCGAAAAACGGGCCGCATCGCCCAACAGGCGTTCCAGCAGAAACGGCAGCAACGGCAGCACGATGCCGTACCCCACATACACCACGAACACCGCCGCCATGAGCAGAAAGAACGGCAATGTCGCCAGTCCGTCACCTCGCCGTCCCGCCATCATACTCGTGCTTCCGACGCGCGCACATCCGACCCACCCTTGGCAGGTGCCGGATAGGCGCAGCTGGCCGGCGGGCACTCGCAGGCGTGAAGCGAGGTCATCGCCGCGTGGTCGTGGCCCCGACGGGCATGACCCTGGGAGTGCGGGCCGGCATGATGCTGATGCGATGCCCCCATGATAAAAACCTCCGTTCATTCAGCCGATCAGGAATCGGAAAAAAACGTCACCGACGCGACAGGGCCGCGCCACGGCCCTACAGGTAGCGAAGATAAAACAGGTACAATTTTTCGAACAGATTCTTTATGCCGATCAATCTTTTTGAATGCCGGGGAAAGAGATTCCAGAACGGCGGTTTGTCATCGGCGGCCCGGTGCAGCCACAGGGCATCATTCTCCATGTTGAGGATGCAGGACAGCTCGTACCGATAGGTTGCTGCAGACGAATCACCGTTCAACACGGCGCGCATGTTCTTCGCCGCGGCCCGGGCGCGAAACTGCGCCATGTGCGCCTGGTGCGGTACCCACGGCGGCGGGTTCTCGTGGCTGGCGCAATCGCCGGCGGTGAAGACCCGGTTCAGCCCCGCGACCTGTCCGTACCTGTCCACCTCAATCTGTCCGCCGGCGGAAACGGGCAGGCAGGACTCCCGCACCAGCCGGGAGCCGGTAATGCCGGGCGAGTACAGCACCAGGTCCGCGCGGCGAAACGCGCCGTCGGCATCCTGCATCCCGCCGGCGACGAACGCCGCCGGTTCGTAGCCGTAGTCGAGGACGATGCCCCGCTCGCGCAGCCGATCGGTGATGGCGCCAGTCTCGCCGGGTTCGAGGTTCGGGGAGAAGAAGTGGATCTCGAACCTGTCCCGAACACCGCGTTGCCTCAGCACGAAATCCAGCAGACAGGCGCATTCGTACATCTGCCCCCCGCGGCCGGCGGCGAAACCATCCCGACGGTTGATCTTGAATCCCAGATAAACGATCCCCTCCTCCAGGGCTTCGATCCGGCGCATGAAGCGCTCCATGTCATCGGGGCCGTTGCAGGGTGAGAGGGTGTACTCCCGGGTACCCGGGATATCGTCCTCCAAAAAGGCCGGTCCGATCCCCAGAAACAGTGCGTCATTCTCATGGGCCTTCCCGTTGGCGATAACGGTTCTGCCCCCGTCGCGTATATCCGTGACCACCGCGTCGACAAAACGGATGTGTCTGCGCCTCAAAAAGGGGCGGATATCTAGGCAGACATCTTTCCTTCCCTTCTTCCCTGTAATGAACTCCGGGATCGCGGGATAGTAGGTAAAGCGGCCGTTGCCGATCAACGTGATATCGTAGCGAGAATAGAGCCGGCGCAGGAACCCGGCAAAGAAAGGGACAACGGGAAGCGCGAGCAGATACTGGATAAAGAACAGTGACGCGAACCCGTTACCCACAATGGTGATCTTTCTCCTGGTACCCAAAATTCGACTCCTTGATGGCTCGTTTCAATCGCGACCCGTCATTGCGGGGCGCCTGCTACAGCCAGTCCCGCGTCTGCGGCAGGAAGTGGACCAGCCCTTCCAGCACGCCGGCGGCATAGTTGCCGTTCATACCGAACAGGCCGCCCTGCGCCAGGTATAAACGATCACTGTAGCTGCCCGCCTGTACCCGTTGGAGCGCCTCGTCGCGCACCTCGTCCCGCGCGTTTTTGACCAGCACCGCCTGCAACCCGCTGGTCAGGGCGGGCAGGTCGTTGCCACTGTCGCCGGCGAACACCGTACGCTCATGCGCAAATCCCTTGTGTTGCATCAAAAACTCAATGGCATTCAGCTTGGTGGCGCGCTGCGGCAGAATGTCCAGCAGGCCGGTATCGGCCGCCTCATCGATGCTCCAGATCAGGCTGGCGCGGATGCCCGCCGACCCCAGGCGCCGGCGCAGCCGGGTGAGCAGTTCATCCCGCCCGGTATCCGCCGGGGCGTAATAGCTGAGCTTGAGAACGTTCTGTTTTTTCGGCTCCTGCAAGCGCAGCACCTCGATGCCGGCAAACAGTTTCTGGAGTTCTTCACGGGTTTTGCCACGCCAGTCGGGGGCGATTTCATCATACCAGTCGTCCCATGCCCGCCAGCCGCCTGCTTTGATCTCATAGATGGTGGTTCCCACATCGCCGATGGCATAGTCGGGCAACGGCAGGTCGTACTCCGCGATGGCCTGTTCCAGCAGTGCCCGGTGTCGGCCACTGACATAAGCCAGCGTCAGTTCAGGCCGCGCGGCCAGCTGGCGCAACAACGGTCGCGCCTGGGACGATTCGGGTTGCGGGCCGTTGGGCAGCAAGGTGCGGTCCAGATCCGAGCACAGCAGGATGTCATGTGTCATGGTCGCCGATCCCGAAAACGGTTTGTCCGTCCAATGCATGACGGCCGATGATCGCCGCCGCGGCGCTCCAGCCCTGGCGCCGGGTGCCGCCGGGGGTGAACTCCTGGCCGTGCACGAATTCGGGGAAGCCCCAGACCTCGCCTGCCATCACCAGGACATTGGCCCGGTGGATCGCCTGCAGATACCTTCGGGCCTCGTCCGTACGTCGTCGCCGCGCCAGGTCCGCCACGTAGAAACCGGTGACCATGGGCCACAGGCCGCCGTTGTGGAACTCATAGGGCTTGTTCTTGAAGGTGTAGGAAAACATCACCTGCAGATCCTCCCAGTCCGCGTCCACCGGCTCGATGACCGGGTGGAAGGCGGGCAGTAACGGCAGCGCGTCGCAGGTGACCTCGGTGTTGAGAAAGTCGTCGACCCTGGCGCGCTGGGCGTCGTCGGCCACATCCAGCAGCGAGGCCAGCACGTTGGCGAAGGCGTCGAAACGGTATCCGTAGCCGGCGGGCGAGAAGAAGGGCATCCAATGCCGTCCGGCGCAGTGTGGCGAGGCGGCGGCACGCCCCTTTTCGTAGAGCACCTCGTGGTAGGCGTCCTCCGGCACGCCGCCGTCGTCGAACCAGTAGTTGGCGCGGATGAGGTGGCGCAGGCGGCTGATCTTTTCGTTGAGCGCATGATCGCCGGAGCCGTGCACCGCGGCGTGGATACGCGCCAGTGCCCGCTGGGCCTGCAGGTACAGCAGCTGATCGTAGAGCACGTAGCCGTTGTGCAAGTACTCGTCGGCCCAGTCGCCGGTCAGCGGGACATACAACAGGCCGCGGTTATTGAACTCCCAGGCACCGAGCAGGAAGCGCACCTTCTCGATGGCGGGCCGCAGGCCTTCCAGGAAGCCATCGTCGCCGGTCACCCGCCAGTATTCGCCGCAGCCGATGAGGAACCAGAGGTTGGCGTCCACCCGCCCGGTGGTGCCACCGTAGCTGATGCGCTGGGCGACGGGATCGACATTGCTGGGGATCTCGCCGTGGGGGCCCTGATATTCGGCCAGGGTCTCGAAGGTCCGCCGCGCCGCGCCGATGAGCTCGCTGTCGCCCGTGAGCAGGGCCGCCAGCGCGAGAATGACGCCGTCACGGCCCCACACACGGCGGTAGTTGTCACGCTCGCTTGGGCTGGCGACAAAGCCGTCCGGCGTGGCACAGTCGTGGAGCAGCGCCAGCGCCTTGCTGTAAGCCTCGTTCGGGTCGATGTCCTGGTTCATATCCACCTCTGATTACCAAATTGCGGATTATTGCTGGCAAGCACACTCGGTGAAGCAGTCATGGCTGCCTCCCTCCTGCGGGGCGCACCAGTACGACGACGGCCCGGCCCGGCACGCGATACTGCAGCGCCGGCACGGGGCTTTCGTTGCCGGGTTCGAGAAAGTCGGAGGGACTGTCGAGGCTGGTATCGATCACCCGCCGCCAGGCATTCGCCGCGCCTTCCTGGATCTCAAACGTCTGTGGTTCCCACCAGGCGTTGATCATCACGTACAGGTCGTCGTCCTGCTGCGATGCGCCGTGCAGGGCAAAGGCGAGGCTGCGGGAGTCGTAAGCCAGGTCGGTATCCTGCCCGACGCCATACCAGCGCACATCGTCACGCCAGAACCGGCTCCGCGCCAGCGAGGGGTGCGCCTTGCGAAACGCGATCATGAGCTTGAAGAAACGGAACATATCCGGGTTGGCGTGCAACCGGTCCCAGTCGAGCCAGGCCGTTGCGTTGTCCTGGTTGTAAGGATTGTTGTTGCCGCCCTGGGTGCGCATGAACTCATCCCCGGCGCGGAACATGGGCGTGCCGTTCGACAGGAACAGCAGGCAACAGAAATTCCTGATCTGTTGTTTGCGCAGTTGCATGACGTCCGTCGGCACGCCCTCGTCGCCCTCCCAGCCGCAGTTCCAGCTGTGGTTTTCCGCCATGCCGTCGGTGTTGTCGTGGCCGTTGGCCTGGTTGTGCTTGTGGTTGTAGGCCACCAGGTCATAGAGGGTGAAGCCGTCATGGGAGGCGATGTAATTGACACTCTGATGGGGGTGATAGGCGTGCATCCGGTCATCGGGGAACAGGTCGTCGCTGCCGTACAGGCGACGCATCAGGACCGGCACTCCGCCGGGATCGCCCTTGACGAAGCGGCGCAGATCGTCCCGGTAGCTGCCGTTCCACTGGCAGGCCATGACCCCCGGAAACGCGCGGCCCAGCTGATACACCCCGGCGGCGTCCCAGGGTTCGGCAATCAGCCGCAGCTGCGCCAGATCCGGATCCGAGGCCATGTCGCTGAGCAGCGGCACGTCATCGGCGTTGACCGAGCCGTCTGCATTGCGGGTAAACAGTGAGGCGAGGTCGAAGCGAAAGCCGTCGACGCGCATCTCCTTGGCCCAGTGGCGGGCGCTATCCATGATCATCTTGCGCACGGCGCGATTCGCCGTATTGAGCGTGTTGCCTGTACCGGAGAAATTCTCGTAGGGCGCATCCGGCCGGTCCGTCATCAGATAGTAAGTGCTGTTGTCGATCCCCTTGTAGCTATAAATCGGGCCATTGTGATCGCCCTCGCCGGTGTGGTTGTAGACGACATCCAGCACCACCTCGATACCCGCCCGGTGCAGCGCCTTGACCATGTCACGCACCTCGTTATGCCGCGCCTGAATCGAGTGGTCGCTGAGATAGTCTGGGTGGGGGGAGAAGAAGTTCAACGGCATGTAGCCCCAGTAGTTGCCGTCGCCAGGGTCGTACTGGAACACCGGCATCAATTCCACCACGGTGACACCCAGGTCCTGTAGATAGGGGATTTTCTCGATCAGACCGGCAAAGGTGCCGCGCGCCTGGTCCCTGACGCCGGAGTTGGGATTGCGGGTAAATGCGCCGACATGGAGCTCATAGATGACCGTATCGGCCTCGTGCCGAGGGCGATGATCGCCCTGCCAGTCGAAGGGTTCGCTGTCACCGGCAAGGACACCCAGGGGCGCCTTGCCCGCGTTCGAGCCGGGCCGGATGGCTTTGCTCCGGTCGAAGGCCGGGGGAAAGAACACGGACCTGGCATAGGGGTCGAGCAGGATCTTGTCGGCATCGAAGCCGTGCCACTCGAAGCGGCCAGCGGGCGCGGGGCCATCGACCCGGTAGGCGTAGTAAACCGCGCCCTGCATCGATCCGAACGGAATACGGCAATGCCAGACCCGGCCCGTTTTGTTCTTCAGGTAATCGAATCGATATTCGAATACGGGATTGACCACATCGTGCTCGGTGTAGAGCAACAAGGTGACGCTGTGCGCGTGCTTCGAGTAGAGCGCGAAGTTGTAAGCGCCGGCCTCCTCCAGCCGGGTCGGGCCCAAGGGGAATGGCAGCCCTTCGGTCGCCGCCCACCGCGATGCTGGCGTCTTCCGCAGGCTCACGTCTGCCCGCCGTCGGTCAGTGTTTCGGCTTTTGCGGCGATACGGTCTATCAGATCGTGCCATGAATTGGCGAAGGCGTGCACACCTTCGTGCTGCAACCGCTCCGCCAGGGCATCGACATCGACACCGGCCTGCGTGAATTCGGCGAGCAGGGCCTCGGCATCGCCGCCGTCGGCCGGCAATGCCCCGCCTACTTTGCCATGCTCGGCGAAGGCGAGCAGCGTCTTCTCGGGGACGGTGTTGATGGTATCCGGCGCTGCCAGCGCCTCGAGATAAAGGGTGTCCGGAGCCTCGGGATCCTTGGTGCCCGTGCTGGCCCACAACAGGCGTTGCGGCCGGGCGCCGGCATCGGCCAGTGTCTGCCAACGTGTGGAGGCCAACAACTCGCGATAGGCCCGGTAGGTGCGGTGGGCGATGGCGATGCCGAGCCGGTTTCTGAGCGCCCCTGGCACCTCGTTCCGGACGGCGACGTCCCAGCGGCTGACGAACAGCGAGGCCACGCAACCGACCGCCGGATCGAGTCCGGCAGCGAGGCGCCGTTCGATACCGCGCATATAGGCCTCGGCGGCGGCGAGATAATGCTCGCGGGAGAACAGTAACGTGACATTGACCGGCACGCCGGCGAAGATCGTCTCCTCCACCGCGCTGATGCCGGCGCGGGTGCCGGGAATCTTGATGAACAGATTGGGGCGTTGTGCCTGCGCATGCAGTTGCAGGGCCGCCTCGATGGTGCCGGTGGTATCGTCCGCGAGCAGGGGGGACACCTCCAGCGAGACCCAGCCGTCGACGCCGCCGGTCGCATCGTGAAGCGGACGCAACAGATCGGCGGCCCGGGTCAGATCTGCCAATGCCAGCTCGAAGAACAGGGCCTCGCCCGACTTGCCGGCGCGCGCCTGGTCGCGGATGGCCCCGTCATAGGCGTCACCGTGCTGGATGGCCTTATCGAAGATCGTCGGGTTGGAGGTCAGGCCCGTCACGCCAAGCTCGCTGATATAGCGCTCCAGTGTGCCGCTGGTGAGCAGTTCGCGCGTGATATTGTCGAGCCACAGGCGTTGACCGAGATCGTGCAGTTGTACAATGGCGTTCATCGCTCCTCCTGTTGGGGCAGGCCGGGCGTCGTCAATGTGACGCCCCCGGCTCGGGATTGTGCCAGCCGCCGCCCGCCGCGATGAGCGCGGCCGCAGCCTCGGGCCCCCAGCTGCCGCAGGCGTACGGCACGACCGGGGGCTGTCCCGTCAGGACCGGATCGATCACTGCCCAGGCGGCCTCCAGGCAGTCCTCGCGAGCGAACAACGCACCGTGACCGACCATGGCGGCCGCGAGCAGGCGTTCATAAGGGGTTTGCTCCTGCGGCTGCGTATCCAGCAGTTGCAGCTCGTGCTGCTCGCCGGTGAACTCCTTGCCGACCCGCTTGACGCGTGCGGCCAGGGCGATGGCCGAACGGGGCGAGAGCCGAAAGCGCAGATAGTTGGCGCGGCCATCGGCCGGCGCCGCGTCGTCGAACAGCCGCTGCGGCGGTGGCTTCAACTCCACCAGCACCTCGGCCACGGTGCCGGCCAGGCACTTGCCGGCACGCAGATACCACGGCACCCCCTGCCAGCGCCACGAGTCGATGCACAAACGCAGGGCGCAGAAGGTCTCCACGTCGGAGTCCGGCGCCACGCCCGGTTCGTCGTGGTAGCCGGCGTACTGGCCGCGCACCAGGTCGTCGGGCGCGAGCGGACGCATGGCACGGAATACCTTGTATTTCTCGGCGTGCACGGCGCCATAGCCCTGGTAGCCCGGCGGCTCCATGGCCAGCAGCGCAACGATCTGGAACAGGTGGTTCTGCACCACATCACGCAGACAGCCGGCACTCTCGTAGAACCTGCCGCGTCCCTCCACGCCGAACGCCTCGGCCAGCGTGATCTGCACGCTGGCCACATGATCCCGGTTCCAGATCGGCTCCAGGAAGCTGTTGGCGAAGCGAAAGTAGAGGATGTTCATGATCGCTTCCTTGCCGAGGAAGTGATCGATGCGGAAGATCGCATCCCGCGGGAACACCGCGCGCAGGGTGCGGTTGAGCCGCCGCGCCGAGGCCAGGTCGCGGCCGAAGGGCTTCTCCACGATAACGCGCCCCTGGCCGGCCAGGCCGGCGGCATCGAGCCCGTTGACCACCGTCTCGAACAGGGCGGGCGGGATGGCGAGATAGTGCGCCGGGCGGCGGGTCGTGCCCAGCGCCTGTTTGAGAGCGTCGAAGGTGCCGGGATCGTTATAGTCACCGCCCACATAGCCGAGCAGGGACAGCAGGCGGTCGAGCGCCTGCGGGTCGTCGCTGGCACCGGCTTCACGAACGGCGTCCGCGGCACGCTGACGCAGCCGGGCCGTTTCCCAGTTCGAGCCGGCCACTCCGATAATCGGCACGTTGAGGACGCCGCACCTGGCCATACCATAGAGCGCCGGGAAGATCTTCTTGCGCGCCAGGTCGCCCGTTGCACCGAAAAGCACCAGTGCATCGGATGGCGCCGGCTCGCCATTGCGCGGTTCCACTTCAGCTCCCTCCTTACTCTTCTCGCTCTCGGCCCGAGACGGCCGTCCAGCCGCACTAGACGATATAGCGGTCCCATCCCGCATAAGAGTCGCGGACCTGCCCGCGCGGCAGCGCCAGGACGATCACCAGCACGCCGCAAAGCACGCCGTTCCACACCGCCAGCGGCGACGCGGCACCGTCCAGCAGCCAGGGCGCCGCGACCAGCCAGGCGCCGAACGGGATATTGATGAAGCGGAGGGCGCGCCCGACCTCGGCCCAGGCCATGATCGAGAAGGTCACCACCAGCAGGCCGACCAGGTGATCGCTGTCGGCCATGGCGCCGGAGCTGTCGAAAGTCAGGCGCGTGAAGGTGAGCCAGGTGCCGATGGCGATGCTGGCAAGCAGCGTCCAGGGATAGGTCACGCCGCGGGTGGCCTGCGCCCACTGCTCCCGCGGCGTCGCGGCCAGCCCCTTGGCGGTGTCGTCGCTGCCGCCGTCCATGGCATCGCCGGTCCAGAAGGTGCGCCAGAAGGGCTTGCCCTGACGGCGCACCCAGGCCAGGAACTGGCCCATGGCGACGAACTCGTTGAGCGAATAGGGGATCATCACCGCCATCGCCAGCGCCGCGATCAGACACAGGGTGCACCAGGTGCCGATCACGATCGGCTGGATGATGACGAAATAGATGCTCACCACGCCCAGCGGCACGATCAGGATGGCCAGGCCCAGCACCATCCAGGGCATGGTGCGCCAGCGGGTCTTGCCGGCCATCCAGACCATCACCAGCTCGAGGGTGTAGACGATGGCACCCAGGGCACCGTCGGCGATGGGCCAAGCCTTGGAGACATCCGAGGTGATGATGGTCTCGGTACCGTTCATGACGCCCTGCTTCTCGCCGGCGCCGGTGAAGAACGGCTCCCACACGCCGTCGAGGTGGCCGAGCTGATAGGCGCCCAGGATACGGGAAATAAGAAAGCCGATCAGCGCCAGCACCCCGATGGGCATGCGCTGCAGCCAGGTCGATGGGCAATAGGCCCAGCCCGGCGGCACGTCCGGCCCGCCCATCATGCCGGCCATGCTCATGCCGGGCATCATCGGGATCAGCACCGAGAGCGCGATGACCAGCACGCCGACCAGGGTGCCGTTGGCGTAGGCCTCGGGCAGCGGCGTCCAGAACACCAGCGGCGCGAACAGCAGCCACAGGCCGATGAAGGCATTGGCCCACTGCGCCCAGGGATTGCGGCGCCAGGCGTCGGCGGACAGGGCGCTGAAGACGATCACCAGGACACCGCTGATGACGTCGCTCCAGCTCATCAGCAGGTTGCGCAGCTCGAATGAGGGCAGATCGCGCTCGGCCATGACCCGCAGCTGGTTGGCGTCGGGGACGAAGTCGCTCATGTAGCCCAGCGTGAAGGGGCTCAACAGCAGCCAGAAGCCGAGCATCAGGTTGACATAGTGCGGCCACAGCATATTGCGGTGGCTGTCGACCATCATGTCGCCGCCGTCGTACCCGTGCGCCGCATGCCCACCGCCCCCGGCGTCACGCGGCACCAGGGTCATGCCGCACTTGGGGCAATGACCCGGTTCGCTACGCACGATCTCCGGGTGCATGGGACAGGTATATTCGGCCGCCTTGCCTTCACCACCTTCACCGGACATTACATTCTGATGACCGGCGTGTTCATCCTGCGCGTGGTGTTCATGGTGCTCGTGATGGTCGTCGGGCGTGCCGGACGGAACGGCGCGCAGCTCCAGCGCCATGCCGCACTCGGGGCAGCGGCCCGGCTCGCCCTTCACAATCTCGGGGTGCATGGGGCAGGTGTACTCGGCCGCCGACGCCGGCCCGGCGGTTTCCGCCGGCTCCAGGGCGTTGCCGCAGCGCGGACAGTTGCCGGGCGAGGACTGGCAGACCTCGGGGTGCATCGGGCAGCTGTGCAAATGGCAATCCGGTGCCGCAGCCGCTTCGCCGGCTGCCGTCGCGGGCGTGATGTCCCCGGCGCGCGTGTGTTCATGCCCCGCCGGACGCGGCCCGGCAGAAACCGCATGCGCGAGTTCGGGGCTCCCGGGGGGCGCCTCCTGTTTCTTGGTTTTTTTAAGCAAGGCGGGTGGCTCCAGACCATGCTCGCGGTACCAGGCGACGGGATCGGCCTGCAGTGCCGCCACCATCTGCGGCAGTGTTTCGCGCAGCGAGTGCCGGGGCTGCCAGTCGAGCAGGTCGCGGGCGCGGCTGATATCGAGGGCGTAGTGGTCGTTGGCCCGGTCGACCATCCACGGCTTGATGAAGGGATCCTGGCCGGGGATGAGGCCCTGGGCCCAGGCCCCCACCTTGGCGATGAGCCCCGGCACGTTGTGCGTCTCATGGGACTTGCCGTGGATCAGACGCATAAAGGTGTGCTGCAGCTCGTCATAGCTCAGCGTCTCCGGCTCGCCGATCAGGATCGCCGTCTCCGGCGGCAGTTGCGCCCGGCGATCCACGGCATGTTCGATGGCATCCACCGCGTCGTCCAGATGGACGAAGGCCTGGCCGTGGGAGGTCTCGCCGGAGTAGAGGTGTCCGGCGAGCTGGCCCTCGTAGATACGCTGGATCTGGTGCGCCAGCGGCGGGGAGTGACAAACGTCGTCATAGACGCCGGCGAAACGCAGGATCAGGGCGGGAATGTCGTTGCGCTCCGCCCGGATGAGCGCCTCGGTACGCACCTTCGACTCCGGATAGGCCCAGGTCGGCTCCAACGGCCAGTCCTCGGTGATGAACTGCCCCGGCTCGGCCGGGCGGTGTACCAGCATGGTGCTGGAGAAGATGAACTGCCCGACCTCGAATCCCGTCTGGTGCAGGCCGCGCAGCAGGCGCCGCGTGCCCTCGACCGTGATACGGTCGTATTTCGGGCTCGGTTTACCAAGGAAATCGAAGTAGGCGGCCAGGTGGATCACGCTGGCGATGCGGCGGCCATGGTGCGCGCGCAGGACGCGCAGCCCCTCCTGAACGCTTTCGTCCGACGTGAGGTCGACCGGTATATATACACAGTCCGGCGGGGGCGGAGCCGGCGCCTTGCGGTCAAAACCGACGGCGTTGTCGAAGCGCCGTTTCAGGCGCTGCATCACGGCGTCGCCAATACGCCCCGAAGCACCGGTAACCAGAACGATATCGTCTTTTTGCTTTCTCATTTCGACTCCTTGGTCCTGCGTCACTTCACAGCAATGCTCTGCCGGACGCGCAGAGACGACCCGCTTCGCCGTGCCTGATGCGGCGCCGCTTCACTCCGGCCCGGCACCGGGATCGTCGCATCCTGTCCGGTTCAGTCGCCGTTCCCGTCCCATTGCCATTGGGTCACCTCCGGCATGTCCACGCCGTGTTCGATGATGTACTGCTCGTGTTCGAGAAGCCTGTCGCGCAGCCACTGCTTGAGATAGGCCGCGGTGGAACCCAGGTGGGGCACGCGATCGATGACGTCGGCCACCAGGTCAAACCGGTCCATGTCGTTGCGCACCACCATGTCGAACGGGGTGGTGGTGGTGCCCTCTTCCTTGTAGCCGCGTACGTGCAGGTTTTTATGATTGGTGCGCCGGTAGGTCAGGCGATGGATCAGCCAGGGATAACCGTGATAGGCGAATATGATCGGTTTGTCGGTGGTAAAGAGCGTGTCGAAGTCCTTGTGCGACAGCCCGTGCGGGTGCTCATCCTTGTCCTGCAGTGTCATGAGATCCACCACGTTGATCACCCGCACCTTGAGTTCGGGCAGATGACGGCGCAGGATATCCACCGCGGCCAGGGTCTCGAGGGTGGGCACGTCACCGGCGCAGGCCATCACCACATCCGGCTCGCCGCCCCGGTCATTGCTGGCCCACTCCCAGATGCCGATGCCGGCGCTGCAGTGCCTGATCGCTGCGTCCATATCCAGCCACTGCGGCTGCAGTTGCTTCCCGGCGACGATCACATTGACAAAATTGCGCGAGCGCAGGCAGCGATCGGCGACGCACAACAGCGTATTGGCGTCAGCTGGCAGGTAGACCCGGATGACATCGGCCTTCTTGTTCACCACGTGATCGATGAAACCGGGGTCCTGGTGCGAGAAGCCGTTGTGGTCCTGGCGCCAGACGTGCGAGGTCAGCAGGTAGTTCAACGAGGCAATGGGCCGTCGCCAGGGGATTTCGTCGTTGGTCACTTTGAGCCACTTGGCGTGCTGGTTGAACATGGAATCGACGATGTGGATGAAGGCCTCGTAGCAGGAAAACAGGCCGTGGCGGCCGGTGAGCAGGTAGCCTTCCAGCCAGCCCTGACAGGTGTGCTCGGAAAGGATCTCCATCACCCGCCCGTCGGCTGCGAGGTGATCGTCTTCCGGCAGACGCTCGGCCATCCAGGCACGAGCGGTGACCTCGAACAGCGCACCGAGGCGGTTGGAGTTGGTCTCGTCAGGGCCCATCACCCGGAAGTTGCGTGTATCCATGTTCAGCCGCATGACGTCACGCAGCCACTCGCCCATGACACGGGTCGCCTCCGCTTGCCGGGCACCCGGCTCCGCCACCTGTACCGCATACTTACGAAAGTCAGGCAGCTTCAAGTCTCGCAGCAGCTGCCCGCCATTGGCATGCGGATTGGCACCCATACGCCGATCGCCCTGCGGTGCCAGTGCCGCCAGTTCCGGCCGTAAGGCGCCGCCCTCATCGAACAGTTCCTCGGGACGGTAGCGCTTCATCCACTGCTCCAGCAGGCGGAGGTGATCCGGATTGTCGGCCAGTTCGGCGAAAGGCACCTGGTGCGAGCGCCAGTACCCTTCCGTCTTCCTGCCGTCAACTTCCTTCGGTCCGGTCCAGCCCTTGGGACTGACCAGAATGATCATCGGCCAGCGCGGGCGATGGTGAGTTTCGTTATTGTCGCGCGCAGCTGTTTGAATCGCCCGGATCTCATCGATGACTCTGTCCAGGGTCGCCGCCATTAATTGATGCATCCGCTCCGGTTCGTCACCCTCGACGAAATAGGGTCGGTAACCATAACCGACAAACAGGCTTTCCAGTTCCTGGCGCGGGATGCGCGCCAGCACGGTGGGGTTGGCGATCTTGTAGCCGTTCAGATGCAGGATCGGCAGCACTGCGCCGTCGTGCACGGGATTGAGAAACTTGTTGGAATGCCAGGCGGCGGCGAGCGGCCCGGTCTCGGCCTCACCGTCGCCCACCACGCAGGCGGCGATGAGATCCGGATTGTCGAACACGGCGCCAAAGGCGTGGGACAGTGCATAACCGAGCTCGCCGCCTTCGTGGATCGAACCCGGCGTTTCCGGCGCCACGTGACTCGGCACGCCGCCGGGAAAGGAAAACTGCCGGAACAGTTTCTTCATACCCTGTGCGTTCCGGGGCACGTTCGGGTACAGCTCGCTGTAACTGCCTTCCAGCCAGGTGTTGGCCACCAGTCCGGGACCGCCATGGCCGGGCCCGGTCACATAGATGACATTCAGATCCCGCGCCTTGATCGCCCGGTTCAGGTGCACGTAGACGAAGTTCAGCCCCGGCGTGGTCCCCCAGTGGCCGAGCAGCCGCTTCTTCACGTGCGCCAGTGTCAGCGGTTCGGTCAACAAGGGGTTATCCAGTAAATAGATCTGTCCGACCGACAGGTAATTGGCCGCCCGCCAGTAGGCGTCCATCTTGCGCAGTTCGTCGACGGAGAGCACGGCCGGCTCAACACCGAGGCCGGTCGAGCCGATATCCTTCATCTCGTCCATGGTGCTATCCTCCCGTTCCATGACAATGCATACCTTGTGTCAGTGCCCTGCCGAGCCAGAGGCAAAGCTCACGCCGGCCCCTGCACGGACGCGGTTCCGCTCTGTCGCGCGCGAACAAACACACCGGCAGCCAGCGCCGCCCGGGCGCCCTCCCCGGCCGCGATAATGATCCGCTTGCCGAAGCCATTCGTGACATCCCCCGCGGCGAACAGACCGGGGATGCTGGCACTGCAATCACGGCCGGTCTCGATCTCACCGTCGCGGTTCCTGTCCACCAGCGGCGCCACGCAATCGGTGTTGGGCAGATAGCCGATCTCGATGAAGACCGCCGAGACATCCAGAAACCGCTCCCTGCCGCCACCGCGCGGTTGCACCCGCAGGCCGTTGACCTGCTCTTCCCCTTCGATGGCGGCCACTTCGTGGTCCGTCAGTACCACCGTGTTTTCCGCAGCCTCGACCCGGGCGATGTCCCCGGCGTCACCGGTCAGCGGGCCGGAGGAGATCAGCGTCACCCGGCAGCCGAGGCGGGACAAGGCGGTCGCCGCCTCGATGCCGGAGTTGCCGCCGCCGACTACCGCCACGGCCTGACCCTGGTAACGTTCCAGTTCGTGCACCAGCCGATAGGAGACGCCGCGTCGCAGCAGTCGCCGCTCGCCCGGCACGTCGAGCCGCCGTCGATGCATGCCCGTGGCGATGATGACCGCGGGCGCTTCGTAGCGGCAGCCATGCCGCGTTTGCAGCGCGAATCCGTCCGCCACCCGCGCCACGCTCAGCACCTCATCCAGCCGGTGCTCGATGTACTTCTGTGCAAGCAGTTGATCCCTGAACCTGCCCAGCAACTCGGGCCCCGTCACCAGGTCATACCCCATGTAATTCTTGATACGGCTGGTATCCACCGCCTGTCCGCCCAGATCCCGGGCAAGCAGCAAGGCATGAAGATGCTGGAGCGAGGCGTAGACGGCGGCAGTCAGGCCTGCCGGGCCGCCACCGACGATGACGAGGTCATAGCGCGCCCTTTCGCCCTTGTGGCTCAGGCGCAGCGCGGGGTCCCGGCGGAACAGTGCCAGGCAGCCTTCGGAGCAGAAGACGTACTCCCGACCCCGGTAGGTGGTGACCCAACGTCTGTCATGCACCTGCATGCCACACACCGGATCGTAATCCGCCGAATCAGTCATGGGCATTCCTCACCACGGTCTGTCTGCAAACGCTCAGCGCAGCATCCGTTGCGCGCGGCTTGCCACCGGATGCACGGGCCGCTACAACCTGACGCCTACTTCAGTCCATGCTGGCGGTGAGGGCGAAGGTACTTTTCGGGCTCGGCCTCGAATGCCTCCCGACAGACCCCGGCACAGAAGTAGTAAGTCTTGCCCTGGTATTCAAACGCCTCGATGGCGGTGGTGCGGCTGAGTTCCATGCCGCAGACCGGGTCCTTGAAGGTTTTTTCGCTATCCTGGTGTTTCATAACCGTCTCCTTGCTGTTGACTGAAATACCTGCACCCCCTCAGGCGTACAGATCCCGCCGCGTCAGCGGCAACCGCACCGGGCCGCTGCCGCGGCGCGATCCGAGAATCTGATACACGCCGATATCACCCTGTTCGAACTGCACGGCACAGGCCGCCATGTAGAGATGCCAGACGCGATAGACGGACTCGGGGACCTGCCTCAGTGCCTCGGCCTTGCGCGCCTCCAGCCGACGGACCCAATGCCGCAGCGTCAGGGCGTAATGCGGCCGCAGCGCCTCCAGGTCGAGGATCTCGAAACCGGTACGCTCCATGGCACCCTGGACATTGCTTACCGTATCCAGTTCCCCATCCGGGAAGACGTAACGGTTGATGAAGCGTGTACCCAGGGTCCGGCCCCAGCCCTCCGTCTCCTGGGTGATGCCGTGATTGAGGAACAATCCGCCGGGCTTTAGCAGTCGCTGTACCGTGGAAAAGTACAGCGGCAGATTGGCGATGCCGACATGCTCGAACATGCCGACGCTGGCGATCTTGTCGTAGCAGGCCTCGCCCCGGAGCTCGCGGTAGTCGCAAAGCTCCACTGTGACCCGGTCCTGCAGGCCCGCCTCCCGGATGCGGTTCCGGGCATGGTCGAATTGTTCGCGGCTGAGGGTGATACCCCGGGCCTGCACGCCATGGCGGCTGGCCGCCCAGCAGATCAGCGCACCCCAGCCACAGCCGATATCCAGCAGGCGTTCGCCGGGCTGCAGCCGCAGCTTGCGGCAGATATGCTCCAGCTTGTTGCATTGCGCCAGATCGAGACTGTCGTCCGGCGTTTCGAAATAGGCACAGGAATAGACCATCCGCTCGTCCAGCCACAGCTTGTAGAAGGCGTTGGAGACATCGTAGTGGAAGGCGATAGCCCGGCGGTTCGCACCTTTCGAATGCCTGCGCCACGCTCGTAAGGCAGAAGGCTCGCGTGTTGCCGCTGCCGCATGGGTGGGAGTCGATGCGCTGCGGAGAAACAGCGCCGTAAACAGTAAGGCTGCCTTCTCAACAGCGGACAGGTTCAGGGACAGCAGATGATCCTTCAGACGCAGAGCGGTATAGAGGTCACCCTCCACGTCCAGCCTGTCATGGAAATATGCCTCGGCGAGGCGCAGCGGGTCGCGCGACAGGATCAGCTCTCTGAACAGACCAGGGTCACGAAAGACCAGTGTGGCGTCCGGCGCGCCCGTGCCGAACCTCAATTCCTCACCATCCCACAGGCGCATTGCCAGATTGGCCGGACAATCCCGAAACACACGCTGCATAATCTGCCGGATGCGTCCTTTTGACGGAAGCTCCGCAATCGTCGATTGGCGCTCATGCCCGGGCATCTTCATATTCCCTTTCTCGTGGGTACAACGACCCGTGCCGGCAGAGGTTGCGTCACGTCGGCAGGTTCCCAGGGATCGGGGTCCTCATGCTGGCGACCGGCTTCGTCGATACGCTGGCGAAAATATCCCGCGCGGCTGACGAGACTCACCGTGACCAGCGGCAGCTCCAGATCGGCGGCCGAACGCACGGTGTCGCCGGCGAGCACCCCCAGCCCCCCGCTGTAGGTGGGGATGCCCGGACGCAGCGCGACCTCCATGGTGAAGTAGGCGATGCGCTCCGTGTGGATAAACTCGCGACTCATGGTGTTTCTCCTTCCCTGCCCGGGCGGGCCCGTGGGACATTGGACGTCGAGCCTGCATGCAGCGCGCTTTCCATAACAAAATTACGCGTGCTGTCCGCGGCCATGCCGGCACCATACGCAACTGCAGCCGATATGATTGCAGCTTTCGTCCCGGCGCTGACTGTGGAAGCGCCATCGAGCGAGCGGGGCCAGCAGATGCTTGACGTGCGACGGCCGGTAGTGTCGGTACAGCAGTGCGCGTATATCCGGGCGGTGTTCCAGATAACGCAGGAGCCGGCGGTAACCACGGTTGCCCAACAGGCTGTACAGGGCGCGATTCACCACCGCGGTCGTCATCGTTCCCTGCAGCGCCTGCCGCCAGCGCCTGTCATAATCATCTCCGGTGATCAAACTGTGGGCGGCCAGCACTCCCGAGGTGATGGCCGCCCGCATCCCGAAGCCCCATAGAGTGTCCTGAAAGCCGGCCTGTTCGCCCGCCACCGCATGCATACCCGACAGCGCCGTGGTCGGGATGCGGAAATTGCCCACGCCGCCATGCGGACGGGGGTTGATCATCTCCAGACCGACCAGGCGCCGAAAGGCTGCGACAGTGCGCTCCACATACACGGCCTCCTGCTTGAATCCGCTGAACATACAGCTCTTGACCGTGCCCTTGCCGCCCATGACCAGCAGATAGGCGTACCCCTTGGGGGCGATGTCATCATCGCAGATCGCCCAGAAGCCATCCGGCATGGGGGTATCAAAGTGATAGCCCACCGCGATGGCATCGGCCGCTTTCGGCCCGGTGGCGAAGACAGCGGGCCCCTGTGTCTGCCGTAGCCGGCTGTTGAATCTGACCTCCACCCCCAGCCCCCGGGCCTGGTGCAACAGGGCCGTGTCCAGCGTATCCGGCCCGGAGCCGCGCTCCACCATATAGAACAAGGGTGCGTCACTGCGGATGCTGTATGCCCTGCCCCAGGCGTCGAAGACCGTGCCCTGCCGGCAGGGCAGCTGCCTGAAGCCGGCGGCGATTCCCTGCGCCTGCAGCACCGCCAGGGCATCCTCCCGCGTGCTCCAGTTCTCCAGCCCCTGCAGGTCGCGTTTGAAGCGGTGGCCCACTTCCGCCTGGGCCTCGTGCACGATGACCCGCCTGCCCGCGCGCGCCAGGGTGATGGCGGCCGCCAGCCCGGCCGGGCCGGCACCGGCGATCTCGATGGAGGCGTCAGCCGTCATGGCACATAACCCGTTTACCTCTCCGCCCTGCTTCCAGCATCGCCTCCGCTATCGCCGCGAACCCGCGCGCCGCGCATCCAGACTCCACAGGTTATCCCGCTTGCGCAGTAGAAACAGGCAGGCGAAGCCCGCCAGCACCGGCAGCGCGGCCAGGTACATGTGGTTGTCACCGAACGGCATCAGCAGTTCGCGGAATGTCGCCAGCGTTGACACCAGGTGCAACACGAACCCCAGGCCATAGCTCCAGGTCCGCCACACACCCGCCAGGATGGCAAGCGCCAGGGCGATTTCCAGAACGCCCGCGGCATACATTGCGGCGCCCGACAGATGCAGGCCGTAGTACTGGGCAAAGATGCTGGCGGCCGCATCCGTCGCCACCAGCTTGTCCAGCCCGAACAACAGTAGAAACAGGCCCAGCCCAACGCGGAGCAGCCACAGGGAAATACCGAGTTCCTTGTCCATGTTCACCTCCGAATTTCGGCATTGAAAGGTCGCCCCTCACCCGGTTCACGACCCGGCCAGGTTGAGGCGCGGGAAAAATCGCGGCGTGACGGCCGCATAACGCGCGTACTCTTTCCCCGACACCCGGTGCATCTCCGCCTCCTCGCGACGCGCCAGACGGATGTACATGTAGACCAGCACCGGGAACATGAGCAATGTCAGGAGCGTCGGCCACTGCAGAAGAAAGCCGAACATGATCAGGATGAAGCCGGCATATTGTGGATGGCGGACATATGCGTACGGCCCGTGGGAGGCCAGTGTGCCGGTCTGCTGCGCCGCGTAGAGCACCCGCCAGGCAGTCGCCAGCAGCCAGAAGCCGCCACCGATGAACGCGAAGGACAGCAGGTGGAAGGGCCCGAAGTGCGGATTGGCCTGCCACCCGAACAGCATCTCCAGCAGGTGGCCGGCGTCGTGCGCCAGCCAGTCCACCTCGGGATAGCGGCTCTGCAGCCAGCCGGAGAGGAAATAGATAGTCAGCGGATAGCCGTACATCTCGGTGAACAGAGCCACCAGGAAGGCCGAGAAGGCGCCGAAGGAGCGCCAGTCACGCCCGGTCTGCGGCTTGAAGAAGCTGAAGGCGAACAGGATGAAGATCGCCGAGTTGACGATCACCAGCGTCCACAGACCATAAGCGGTTGCGTTCCCGATCATGGCCGATCCTCCTTATTGCCACGTCCGCCCCGCTCCCCGCCACCATGTCCACCGTGGTTGCCGTGACCGCCATGACTGCCATGACCGCCGTGCATGAAAAAATGGAGGCCAAACCAGAGCACAAGCAGCACCAGCAGGAGCCCGTCACCGGTGAACAGATGCAGGCGATGTTCGTAGACCAGCAACAGCCCGCCGATGACGGCAAAGCCGACCAGCACCTTCCCGGCGCGGGACCGCCAGAAGCCGCCGGAGGGCGGGGAATCGTCCCGTGGAGAATCAGGTCCGTTCATGGTGTTCGCCCTCGTTCGCCATAGATCTACCGCGGTGCCGGCCGGAGAGAGTCGCGCCACAAGATCCAACACAGATGCCAGGCACCTCACTCGCCTTGAAAAGCCAGTCTCAAGGCGTCGGGATACGGCCGGCGGTCACACCGCCCGTATCCCCTGCATTTCCGGCTCAACGGCGTTGCATACGCTCGTGTTGCTGCTGGTGCTCCAGCATCTGATCCATCATCATCTGCATCATGTTCATGCGCTGCTGCATCATCTCGGGCGACATGCCGCTGCCGGCGCCGTCCTTGCCCTGGCCGCCCATCATGCCGCCATTGCCGCGTTGACCCATCATGCCACCGCCCATCATGCCGCCCTGGCCCTGTTTGCCCGACATCATGCCGCCGCCCATCTGCTTCATCATCTGCTGGCGACCGCCCATCATTTCGTTCATCCGGCCCATGGTTTCGCGCATCTCCTCCATATGCTTCTGCATGAGTTTCATATGCTCATCCGAGTCCTTAGCCTTGTGGGCCTGTTGCATCATCTGATCCATATTCTGCATGCGCTTCTGCATGTCCATCATGCCGGTGTCAGGCTGCGCGGCCGTTGCCGCCAGGCTGCTCGCCATAAGGGTTCCGAACAGTAACGTTTTCCGCTTCATCTTCGATTACCTCCTGTCAGGCGCTGATCCGCGCCGTCTACAAAATCGGCATACCTCGTCAAGAGGTCGCCACCCATCATCTTACAGTCCCTGAACCCGGTACCAGACGCTCATCAACCCTCGCTGAATTCACGAATGTGCAACAAATCCTCGACCGGCAACACGGCAACGATGCCGTCGCTGTCCAGGCCCTTATGCACAGTGCGGGCAATCGCTCTTACAATCTCGTCTGCCTTGTCCGCCTCCGTGTAGACCTCGATGCGCACACAGTCGGTCATGAAATCACGAGTATAGTAGTTCCGATACTCACCCATGCCATGCGCCCGGGAAACGGTCATCCCCGAAATACCCGCGCCGATCAGTGCCCGTTCAACCCTATCCAGTTCCAGGGCCGGAAAAATCGCCGTCACTTTTCTGAATCTCATCATCCCTCCTGGATCACTACAGTTGCACTCGCCGCAGGCGCAATGCATTGGCAATCACCGACACCGAGCTGAAGCTCATGGCCGCCGCGGCGATGATGGGTGAGAGCAAAATGCCCAGAAACGGATACAACACGCCGGCGGCTACCGGCACCCCCAGCGAGTTGTAGATAAAGGCGAAGAACAGGTTCTGGCGGATATTACGCATGGTGGCACGCGACAAACGCCGGGCGCGCACGATGCCGCGCAGGTCGCCCTTGACCAGTGTCACCCCGGCGCTCTCCATGGCGACGTCGGTGCCCGTGCCCATGGCGATACCCACCTGCGCCTGGGCCAGGGCAGGGGCGTCGTTGATGCCGTCGCCGGCCATGGCCACCACCTTGCCTTCCCCCTGCAACTGCCTCACCACCGAGGCCTTCTGATCCGGCAGCACCTCGGCCTGCACCCGGTCGATACCCAGTCTGCCGGCCACCGCCTCGGCAGTCTTGCGGTTGTCACCGGTGAGCATGACGATCTCGATGCCATCTTCGTGCAGAAAACGGATGGCCTCCGGGGTGGTCTCCTTGACCGGATCGGCCACCCCGATCAGACCGGCGGCCCGGCCGTCCACGGCGAGGAACATCACGGTCTGGCCCTCGGCCCGGCCGGCATCGGCCTGCCGGGCCAGCTCACCGGCCTCGATGCCGAGATCCTGCAATAACCTGATATTGCCCAGAGCAACCTCACGGCCGGCCACCACACCGGTGACCCCTTTGCCGGTGATCGACTGGAAATCCCCCGCGGCGGCCAATTCCACCCCGCGTGCCCGGGCGCCGCGCACAATGGCCGCCGCCAGGGGATGCTCGCTGGATTGTTCAATACCAGCCGCCAAACGGATGACCTCGTCTTCCCTGAATCCGGCGGCGGCCATGACACTGACCAGCTCGGGATGCCCCTCGGTCAGGGTACCGGTCTTGTCCACCACCAGGGTGTCCACCTTGCGCATCACCTCCAGCGCCTCGGCGTTCTTGAACAGGACCCCCATCAGCGCGCCACGCCCGGTCCCCACCATAATGGACATGGGGGTGGCCAGCCCCAGGGCACAGGGACAGGCGATGATCAGCACCGCCACCGCATTGATCACCGCAAAGGCCAGACGCGGTTCCGGCCCCCAGAAATTCCAGACCCCAAAGGTGAGGATGGCGATGACCACCACCGCCGGCACGAAGTAGCCGGAAACGATATCCACCAGCTTCTGAATAGGCGCCCGTGAGCGCTGCGCCTCGGCCACCATCTGGACGATCTGCGCCAGCAGGGTGTCCGCCCCCACCTTCTCCGCCCGCATCAGCAGGCCGCCGGTACCATTGATCGTGGCGCCAATGAGCTGCTCGCCCGCTGTCTTGCGCACCGGAATCGGTTCGCCGGTGACCATGGACTCATCCACACTGCTGTCGCCGTCGATCACCACGCCGTCCACCGGCACCTTCTCGCCCGGCCGTATGCGCAATAGATTACCGGGCTGGACCTGCTCCACCGGGGTATCCACTTCGTTCCCATCATCACGGACCAGACGGGCCGTCTTCGGCGCCAGGCCGAGCAGCAGTTTGATCGCGGCATTGGTCTGGCTGCGCGCACGCAGTTCGAGTACCTGGCCCAGCAGCACCAGGGCAGTGATGACCGCCGCGGCCTCGAAGTAGACCGGCACCACCCCCATTTCATTGAGCACCGCTGCGGGGAAGATGGCGGGGAACAGCACCGCCACCACACTGTAGGTCCAGGCCACCGAGACACCCAACCCGATCAGGGTGAACATGTTGAGGTTGCGAGTGATGACCGACTGCACGGCGCGCACGTAGAAGATCCAGCCGCCCCAGACCACCGCCGGCGTCGCCAGGATCAATTCGAGCCACTGGCGCAGGTTGGGAGCGATGATCTCCGCCATGCGCTCGGGCCAGAACTCCGCCGCCATGGCGCTGATCAACACCGGGATGGCCAGGACGGCGCTGACCCAGAAGCGACGGCTCATGTCGCGCAGTTCGCTGTCATCCTCCCGCAGCTCGACGGTGCGTGGCTCCAGCGCCATGCCGCACTTGGGACAGTTGCCCGGGTGATCCTGCACGATCTCCGGGTGCATGGGACAGGTGTATGCGGTCTTGGTGGCCGGAGCCGGCGCATCCATGGGTTCCAGCGCCATGCCGCACTTCGGGCAGTCCCCCGGTTCCGATTGCTGCACCTCAGGATGCATCGGGCAGGTATAGCGCATCGACGTGGTCTCCGGCGCCTGCGTCTCTTTCGACTCGATATACTGTTGCGGGCTGTCCTTGAACTTGTGCAGACAATGTTCACTGCAGAACAGGTATTCCCGCTCCGCATACGTCATGCGGTTGTCGGTATCATCTGACACCTCCATGCCACACACGGGATCCCGGGGGGTTGCCGGTGCCGTCGATGCTGCGCGCACCTGATTCATACCACCTCTCCCGTTGTCACGTCGCCACGGCCGCGCGCACCCGGTCCAGGCGCTGCCGTACTTGCCGGGCCAGCGCGTGCACTGTCGGGTTATCCACCAGATCTAGCACGGCCGTCGGATCCATGAACTCCACGTGCACCGTACCGTCATCATCCTGCCTGACGACCACGTTGCAGGGCAGCAGCAGGCCGATCGACGGCTCAGCGGCGAGCGCCTGGTGCGCCAGTGGTGGATTGCAGGCGCCGAGAATGCGGTAGGGCGGCATGTCCTCGTCGAGTTTCTGTTTCAGGGTTGACTGCACATCGATATCGGTGAGCACACCAAAGCCTTCCTGCTTGAGCGCCTCAGTGACAACATCGATCGCGTGCTCGAAATCCATGGGAAGCGTGGTGCCGAAACCGTAGTTCGTCGTCATATGTCATACCTCGTCGATTATGTCAGTTGGAAATCTGTATCCCTCCTCCGCATTCGGAGGAGGTGGTGGTAGCGGCCTGGCCGCCGAACGCGGCTCAATCGGTATCGTCCCGCGGCTGTGGCGCCTCCAGCGCAGCGCGGGTTCTTATCCGGTATACCTGCTGCGCCGGCAACACCGCCACGATGCCGTCGCCGGACTCGCCCGTGCCGGCTTCCGCCATGATGGCCCGGGCCAGGGTGTCAGCGCGCTCGGCAAGGGTGAAGATCTCGATGCGTACATGACGCGTCAGCAGATCTTTCTTGAAGAAGTCCTTCAGTTCGCCGAAACCCCGGACTTCGGTCACGCTCATCCCGTTGACACCCTCCGAGACCATTCTCTGTTCGATCGTCGTCAGCAGTTCCGCCCTGACGATGGCTGTCACCTTGGCATATTTCACTGGCATTCCTTACGCTTGCGGAGTCGTGCCGACCTCCATGGGTTCAGCCCCTCATGACCTGCGCATCCGCCACCTGCCTCCTTGCTCATGCCGATCGCCAGCCCAAGGATCAGGCTGTTGCGGGGTCCTCACCGACAATGACCTGGGTGTCGGAAAGATATCGATGCGGCGGCACAACCAAATTGGTCGGGGCCGGCACCCCCGTATAGACCCGCCCCGCCAGGTCAAACCGCGAACCGTGACAAGGGCAGTAGTAACCACCGCGCCAATCCTTCCCCAGATCGTCAGGTGCGATGTCCGGCCGGAACGTGGGGATGCAACCCAGGTGGGTGCAGATGCCGATGACCACCAGGTATTCCGGCTTGATGGACCGCAGTTCATTTCGGGCATACTCCGGTTGCTGGGTTTCCACCTCGGAGTCCGGATCGCGCAGGCGTTCACGCATGGCGGGCGAGCGCAGGATCTCCCGCATGGCTGATGTGCGGCGGAGCACCCACACCGGCCGCTCCCGCCACTGTATCGAGACCTGCTGGCCCGGCTCCAGCTTGCTGATATCCACCGTCACCGGGCCGCCGGCGGCGCGGGCGCGGGCGCTCGGACCCAGACTGCGAATAAACGGGATCGAGGCTGTCGCCAGGCCGGCAAGCCCGGTAACGGATGCCGCCACAACCAGCAGTTTTCGCCTGTCCTGCCTAATTTCATCCAGATCCATGGTGACGTCCTTCACCTTGTTTGTCGGGGGTGCGCTGTTTGCCCTGCAGCCTGCCAACGTAGGCCCCCAGGGCCATCACCGCCAGTTCCCGGCTGACGTACGGGCCGCGCGGCGCGCCTTCCCGAACCTCGAAATACCATCCACGCCCTCCACCTTGCGGCGAATCCAGATGAAAGAGCCGGTTGGTATGAAAGTATGATCTCGTCATGGTCGCCACCTCCTGCCATGCTTGGAATCGGGAGGCATTCGCTTTTCCATCAAACGGCTCGCGGGTGATCGGCACCCCTGGCATGGTGTATGACCCACACACTCCCTACCATTGGCGGCTGCACCGCCAGATCCACGCGGAATGCCAGTCGTCGACTGCCGCCGCCAGGTGTGATCACCGGCTCCATATCAACGTTCTGCATCCTATACATTCCCCCTTCAGGCAGGCGCACCTCGATATCCACATGCCCGGGCCGGTCCGCGGGCCAATCGGCGCGCCGGATCACCTCTCCGGTCACCTGTATTCCCCGGCGGCTCTCGAGCACATCGACCCACCAAACCCGTGCGGCATCCGAGGATACGGTTTCGACACTTATCCTGCCTGCGTCTGTCAGGCTGACGGGTTCGGTTGCGCAACCGGCCAACCCCAGAAACCCGAACATCGCAAGCCTTTTCCAATGCACCGGCATCCAGGAGCCTCGCCTGCGTGATTCAGTCATGTTGCAGATTCCATCTCAATGCACGGGCAGTCTTATGCCGGTCGCCGGCACTGCTGTACTGAGGAGAGTTATCCAACAGCCTGAACAACGCTGTCCTGCTCCGTTCGTCCATGCGGGCGAACATCAGGCCTGCACGCTTGTTTTCGGCCCAGACGACCAGCGCGGGCAGAATGTGCAGGCCAAACCCGGTTCTGAACGCGACCCTGACCGCGGCCCCGGTCCGGAGTCCCTGCAGCGCCCCCGGCTCGACGCACATTCCGTTCCTGCTGATATCACGCGTCCTGCCGTCGATGGGGCTATTGCCCCGGTCATGCACGACGACATCGATCCCAACCAACACTCTACGATCACAGCGGTGTTCCATTTACCCTCCCTGTCATGGCATACGCTTTCCCGGCAGGCCCTGTGCAGCCCTGATGCTGACGATCGGAGTAAACGGCGGATTCACTCGACCTCGATCTCGCCGGTCATGCCGGCCTCCAGATGCCCCGGCACCAGACAGGCGAAATCGAATGCCCCCGCGTTGTCGAACTGCCAGATCAGCTCGCCGCTCTCCCCGGGGGCGAGCGAGATCATGTTCGGTTCCGCATGCTGCATGCCGGGCATCTTGCGCATCATCTCGGCGTGCTCCTTGAGCTCATCCACGGTGCCGATCACCATCTCGTGGCGGATCCTGCCCTCGTTGCGAACCACGAACCGGACCGTCTCGCCCTTGTCGAACTCCATATCAGCCGGGTCGAAGCGCATGGTGTCGTGCATCGTCACCTCGACAGTGCGGTCAACCTTGGCCGGATCGCCCGGCCGGCCGGCGTCGGCTTCCGCCCCATGGTCATGCTGCGACATACCATGCATGTCATGGGAACCGTGCTCCATCCGTTCCATGTCATGACCGCCGTCATGACCTCCGCTCGCAAGCGCCATTGCGGGGAGAACACTGACCATCAGGACTGCAATCGTCTTTTTCATATCATCTTCTCTCAATATTGTTTAACCAACCAATCAAAAGCCGCCATAACCAGAACCTCAGCCCCGCCGTATAGAGCACCTTGTGCATACATCACTCCGATTCGACAGTTGGTGAAAGACGGTTAAAACCACATCCGCACGCCCGCCACCACGGCGGGCACCTCGGTATCCTCGCCTTCGTCGCGGGCAAGATCGGCGGTGTCGCCGAATTTACGGTTCCAGGTAACGCCGATGTAGGGTGCGAATTCGCGCCGCAGCTCGTAGCGCAGGCGCAACCCCAGCTGCACGTTGTTCAGACCCTGACCCACGCCGAAGCGCTCCACCTCCTCGAAGGCGTACGCGGTTTCCAGCCGCGGCTGCAGAATCAGCCGCTGCGTCAACAGCCAGTCGTATTCCGCCTCCAGATCGGCCGAGAGATCCCCGTCTTCACTGGCACGCAGGTTGGCATCCACCTCGAACCAGTAGGGGGCCAGCCCCTGCAGGCCCACCAGCGCGTAGCCCCGGTCCCGGTCCGGGCCGGGACCGTACTGGCGCTGATAGCCCAGGCCCGCCTGCACATCCCAGAAGGGCGCGAACCGGCGGCTGTACTGTACATCGAAGTTTTCCAGCGCCCCGCCATTGCCGCCGGCGACGACGTCCTCGCCCTCGGTCTCGATCCACAGCCGGTTGATGTCGCCGCCGTACCAGAACTGTGCGTCCCAATTGAGACTGTTCTCCTCGTCGGCGTCGGCATACTCCAGGCGATCCACCAACAGCTTGGCATAGCGGCCCTGGTCGTTGACCGGCGGCGGCCAGTCAGGCTCGGCCTGGACACCGGTGCCGGCCGCACCCGCCGGTGGTCCGGCCAGTGTCAGCATCAGGCCCAGCAGGCCGAGCCGGCACATTCCGGCCCGGACGATAAAATCGGTTTGCATCGCTTCGCTCCTGTTCATGTCCATTCACACCACCGACACGACCCGGAACATGCCGGCCTTCATGTGATAGAGAAGGTGGCAGTGAAATGCCCAGTCACCCGGGGCGTCCGCCGTGATCTGCGCCGAGAGCATCTCCCCCGGCTTCAGACTGAGGGTGTCCTTGCGCGGACGATGTTTCCCATGCCGGTTCTCCAGTTCCATCCACATCCCATGCAGATGGATCGGGTGATCCATCATGGTGTCGTTGACCAGGATCAGACGCAGCCGCTCGCCATGGTGGAAGCGGATCGGCCCGTCCACCTCGGAGAACTTCTCACCGTCGAAGGACCACATGTAACGTTCCATGTTGCCCGTGAGATGGAGTTCGATTTCCCGTTGCGGCTCACGCTGGTCCGGCCAGAGGTAGTAACCGCGCAGGTCGTCATAAGTGAGCACCTTGTGCTCCGGTGTGCTCTCGAGACCGACGCCTGGGTCATCCATGCGGTATTGGGGGTTCATGGCCACCATGGCCGCACCCGGACCGTGCTGGTCGGGACCGTGAACGATCTTGCGTCCAGCCAACACCCAGTCCGACTTGGACTTAGAGGCGTCCATGTCATGACCCATGTCCATGCCCGCCATGTCATGGCCCATGGCACTGTGATCCATGGACTGCCTGGAACTGCCCATGCCATTGCCCATATCCATGCCCGCCATGTCGTGGCCCATGCCCATGGACGCCATCCCACGCTCCACCGGCTGGGGCCGGGATTCCGGGACCGGTGCCGACATGCCCTGGCGCGGGGCCAGGGTGGCACGCACATAGCCGGAGCGGTCCATTGACTCGGCAAATATCGTGTAGGCCCGCTCATCCTCGGGCTCCACGATGACGTCGTAGCGCTCGGCCACGCCGATGCGGAACTCGTCCACTGGCACCGGCTCCACGTTCTGGCCATCGGCGGCCACCACGGTCATTTTCAGGCCCGGTATGCGCACGTCGAAGAAGCTCATGGCCGAGCCGTTGATGAAACGCAGGCGGATCTTCTCGCCAGGGCGGAACAGGCCGGTCCAGTTCGATGCCGACGTCTGGCCGTTGATGAGATAGGTGTATTCCACACCGGTAACATCGGCGATGTCCCGGGAGCTCATGCGCATCCGTCCCCACATGCCGCGCTCGGCCCAGGTCCGCTGCCAGCCCTTCGCCTCCAGGTCTTGGAAGAAGTCGCCGACGGTGCGTTTCTGGTAGTTGAAATACCCCTCGGCCTTCTTCAACCGGGAAAGCACCCAATGCGGATCATGGAAGGTCCAATCCGAGAGCATTACCACGTACTCCCGATCGTATTCGAACGGATCCGGTTCCGCCGGGTCGATGATCAGCGGCCCATAGTGCCCGAGCTGCTCCTGCAACCCGGAGTGACTGTGGTACCAGTAGGTCCCGCTCTGCTTGACGGGGAACCGCGCCTCGAACGTCTCCCCCGGCTTGAGCCCGGGGAAGGTCACGCCGGGGACACCGTCCAGCTGGAACGGGAGCAGAATACCGTGCCAGTGGATGGAGGTGTCTTCGTCCAGGCGGTTGGTGTAGCGCAACACCGCTTCCCGTCCCTCCTGCAACCGGATCAATGGCCCGGGGATCGTGCCGTTGAGGGTGATGGGATTGACGCGCCGCCCGCCGATGTCGAGCGGCGTGCGGGCAATCTCCAGCTCGTAGATGTCCTGATTGCCGGAAACCCGCTTGTCGGCGATCAGATTGCCGCCGCCACGCCAGGCCCAGGCCGGAAGCAGGGCGTCGACCCCCGCCAACAGCCCCATGGCGGCGGTGCTCTGCAGAAAGCGCCGGCGAGCGCGGCTTACCTGCGCAGGGGGTCGAGATCTCGTGCGTTTCATCCAGTTACAACCTCCAGCTGAGAATCAGTTCGGCCGGTGGGGGCCCGGCACGGCTCTACAGGCTGAAAATCTAGCAGCGCGCCGCTTTCCCAGGGATGACGCGACCATTACAATTTTGTAATGATGACGTCATGTTGACGCCAGCCTGGCCCGGCTAAGCTGACAAACTGACAGCGGATCTGAGAGGAAAGGGACATGAAGCTTCTGATCGTCGAGGACGAGGTCAAAACCAGCGACTACCTCCGCCAGGGCCTCAGCGAGGCCGGCTTCGTGGTCGATGTCGCGCGCAGCGGTCTCGACGGCCACCACCTCGCCATGACCGAGTCCTATGACCTGATCGTCCTGGATGTGATGCTGCCGGATATCGACGGCTGGCAGATACTGCAGGCATTGCGTGAAGCGGGCAGGAAGACCCCGGTGCTCTTTCTCACCGCCCGGGACAATGTCGATGACCGGGTCCGGGGACTTGAGCTTGGCGCCGATGACTACCTGGTCAAGCCCTTCGCCTTCGCCGAACTGCTGGCCCGGGTGCGCACCCTGCTGCGGCGGGGGTCGGCCGCAGTGCCCGAAACCACGCTCGCGGTTGCCGATCTGGAACTCGATCTGATGCGCCGACGCGTCACTCGCGCCGGCCGTCGCATCCCGCTCACCGGCAAGGAGTTTGCGCTGCTGGAGCTGCTGATCCGCCACCGTGACGAGGTGCTGCCCCGCTCCCTGATCGCCTCACAGGTATGGGACATGAATTTTGACAGCGACACCAATGTCATCGACGTCGCCATCCGGCGCCTGCGCGCCAAGATCGATGACGAATTCGAGCCCAAACTCATCCATACGGTGCGTGGCATGGGCTATATGCTCGACACCTCGGCGGGCGCCTGAGGAGCCCGCCGTGCGCCGACCGTCTTCGCTTGCGCTGCGCCTGATACTGCTGTTTGGCATCGCCGCGGCCATCGTTTTCCCGCTGTTCGGCTGGGTCATCAATCGCGCCGTGGAAGCCCACTTCGCCGAGGGCGACGCTGCGGAACTGGAAGTCATTGCGCAGGCGGTGCAGGAGGCGTTGACCCGCTACTCCGGTCCGGACGGCCTCGCCGGCCTCAGGCAGCGCTTCGACGATATTCTCGTCGGTCATCATGGCGCCTCGCTGTATGTCACCCGCAACAGCGGCGAGGTGATCTATGCCAGTCCGGGCCCGGACCTGTCCGCCGCGGTCGCCTCAGCCGCCCCTGTTCCGGAAAACGGAAGCATGCGGCGATGGAACGATGGCAACCACAGCTACCGCATGCTGGTGGAAACCGTGCCTGCTTCCCAGGCCATAGTCGATGCACCCTGCACCCTGGCGGTAGCCGTGCCGATCGACTATCACCTGCGCTTCCTGGCCGTCTTTCGACAGACCCTGTGGCTGATGATCGCCTGCAGCATCGTCGTCATGGCGTTGATGGGCTGGGTCGCGGTGCGACAGGGCCACGCCCCGCTGAATGACATCGTTGCCCGAATTCGTCGTATCAGCGCCGATGAATTGAGTACCCGTCTGCCGCCGCAGGAGATGCCGTATGAACTCAAGGATCTCGCGGTCTCCTTCAATGAAATGCTCGAACGTGTGGATACAGCGTTTCATCGCCTGTCAAACTTCAACGCCGATATCGCCCATGAGCTGCGCACCCCCATCACCAACCTGATGACCCAGACCCAGGTGGCCCTCTCCCGGGCCCGCAGCAACGACGAATACCGGGAAATACTCTATTCGAACATGGAGGAATACGAGCACATGGCACAGATGGTCACCGATATGCTGTTTCTGGCCAGGACGGAAAATCAGGGGCAGATCGACCAATCTGAAATTGTGAATCTTGCCGACGAGGTCCGCGCGCTGTTCGATTACTATGAAGGCTGGGCCGAAGAGCGCGGTGTCGCCCTGACGCTGGAAGGCAGCGCCATGGTCACGGGTGACCGGCCCATGCTACGGCGGGCATTGAGCAACCTCCTCTCCAACGCGATCCGCCATACGCCCGCCGGCGGAGCCGTCCGGGTGAAACTCGCAGTGCTGAACGGCGACAGTGTCCTCACCGTAGAAAATCCCGGCCCGGTGATCCCGGCTGAGCACCTGCCGAATCTGTTCGACCGGTTTTATCGCATCGACGCATCGAGACAACGCGGCGGCGAGGGTGCCGGACTGGGGCTGGCCATTGTCAAATCGATCATCACCGCACATGGCGGACGTGTAGGCGTTGAATCCACAACGGGGCGGACAAGCTTCCGGATCATACTCCCCAGTACGTCAGTATCAGCAGAAACCTCCAGAAACGACCCGGAAAGCAAGAAGCAACGCCCAAGCCCCTAAACCGCATCCCTATTCGAGCGCATCGATCCTACATTCACCCAAACAAGCGCAACGCTCTATTCTCTGACTAACGTCAGCAGGCGCAGCCCATAGAGGTGGAAAAGGCGGTCATTGGTCGCACCCTGATTACAGGACAACAGAATACCTCACCAGTTTCCAACTGGACAGTCCAGACTATCGCGTTTTTCCTCTCCGGCGGTCCGGCCTGCTTAGCGCGGCAATAATGGCGCAACGGTCCTTCCCGGAGACGTTTTCCCTGCAGGCTTTGATCAGTTTGGTGAGTTCACGCTGCATGGCGCTCAGGTCGTCGATGCGTTGCTGGATAATTTCCTGTTTGTGTTCCGCGATCGCGCGCGCATCAAAACAGTCCCGCTCATTCAGTGAGAGGAGGTCGGTGATTTCGTCGAGGGAGAAGCCGAGTTCCTGAGCGCGTTTCACAAAGCAAATGCGCTCTACAGTGGTTGCGGGGTAACGGCGATAGCCCTGTGCTGGTTTCACCGGTTCGTCGACCAATCCGATGCGTTGGTAGTAGCGGATAGTCTCGACATTAACACCCGCGGCCCTGGCGAGCCGGCCTATGGTAAATTCCTGGGCACTCTGGCCGGTTACCCTGTTTGTGTTCAAGGAATCATTCGCCGTCATGACATTCAGGTTCCGAAGTCAGGATGATGTCTCTACCCTATACCGGACTCATCATTTTGTGAAACCCCGACATGCAAATCACCCCGCGCAGCAGGACAATTGTTTGACGTCTTTGGTGAAGGTCTGGGCACAGAGCTTCAATCCCTCCACCATGGTGAGATAAGGGAACAGCTGATCCGCCAGGTCCTGCACCGTCATGTGATTGCGGATGGCCAGCGCGGCGCTCTGAATTATTTCCCCACCCTCGGCCGCCAGTACCTGGGCGCCGAGCAACCGGCCGGTTGCGGTCTCGGCCACCAGCTTGATGAAGCCGCGGGTGTCGAAATTGGCCAGCGCGCGGGGTACATTATCGAGATCCAGTGTCCGGCTTTCGACATCCAGACCCTGATCCAGGGCTTGCTGTTCGGTCAAGCCCACCGTGGCGACCTGCGGGTCGGTGAACACCACCGCCGGCATGGTGGTCAGGTCCAGCGCGGCATCGCCCCCGGTCATGTTGATCGCGGCGCGCGTGCCGGCCACGGCGGCGACGTAGACGAACTGCGGCTGATTGGTGCAGTCGCCGGCGGCGTAGATGTGCCCGACGTTGGTGCGCATGTGATCGTCGATGACGATCGCGCCGTTCTTCGCGGTCTCGATGCCGGCCGCTTCCAGTCCGAGCCCCGCGGTGTTGGGGCGCCGGCCGGTGGCGACGAGCAGGGCGTCGGCGCGGATCTCGCCGGCGGGCGATGACAGGATAAATTCCTGGCCGTCGTGGGCCACGGCATCGGGCAGGGTGTGCAGCAGCACCCGTGCGCCTTCGGCCTCGAATACCTTGACCAGGGCCTCGCCGATGGCGGGGTCTTCTTTTGAGAGCAATGTACTGCGCGCCAGGATCGTCACCCGGCTGCCCAGCCGCAGGAAGGCCTGGGCCAGCTCCAGCGCCACCACCGAGCCGCCGATCACCGCCAGGTGTTCGGGGAGCTGTTCGGCCACGAGCGCCTCGGTGGAAGTCCAGTAGGGGGGCTCATGCAAGCCCGGAATATCGGGAATGGCCGGCCTGGCGCCGGTGGCGATCAGGACACGATCGGGTGTCAGGGTTGTTTCGACGCCATCGGGGCGCGTGATGCGCAAGGTCCTCGAATTCTCGAAACGGGCGCGGCCCTTGATCAGCTGGATATTGGAATTGGCGTCCAGGATACGCTGGTACTTGGCCTGCCGCAGCTCCTCGACCCGCGCCTGCTGCTGGCCGACCATGGCGGCGCGGTCGATCGTGGGCGGATTCAAGGGGACTCCCTCGAAGGCGTGGCCGGCCTGCAGATGGGCGATGTGCGCGCCCCGGATCATGATCTTGGAGGGCACGCAGCCGATATTGACGCAGGTGCCGCCGATGAACCCGGCCGTCTCGATGATCGTGACCTGAGCGCCTTCTTCCACCGCCCGGATCGCCGCCGCGAAGGCCGCGGAACCCGAACCGATGATGGCCACGTGCAGGCTGCCGCCGCCCTCGGTTGTCGGCGAACTGCCAGCCCCATCCAGCACCGTGGCGCCGTAGCCCTTGGCCTGCACGGCCTTCACCAACCGTTCGGGCGCGACCTCCGCGGGCGCCTCGACCTCGGCCAGCGCCTCCTTGTAGGACACCTCGGCCTTGACGCCTGGCAGGGCATTGAGCGCCGCCTGCACGGTTTGGGCGCAGTGGTCGCAGGTCATGCCGGTGATCTGGAGTCTCAGGGTATTCATGCTACGGGTTTCCTATTGCATCGATCATCGATTTATCGCGTTACTGCTCTCGGATGTGTGAGGGGTAGCCCACGTTGGTGGTCGCCCGGGTCAGCGCCTCGACGTCGGTCTTGTCGG
>PABG01000139.1 GCA_002699185.1 Gammaproteobacteria bacterium
AGCGCGTAGGCCGGGATAAGCGCAGCGTTCCCGGCAACGGCACTCAGTATCGTAGGTTGGGATGAGCGCAGCGAAGCCCAGCAATCATCGCGACGGTCTGTTGGGCTTCACTCTGTTCAGCCCAACCTACAGATGCCCCCGCAACCCCACCGAGACCACCGCATAGGTGACGATCGCCATCCCCGCCGTCGCGATCAATGCCTGGCGGCGCCAGCCGTACAGATACAGCAGTACCACAATGGTCCAGCCCATCAGCAGTGGCCAGTAGCGAACCTCACCCGTGAACACGCGCCCCCCCTCGGTCGGCTTTGACATGACGCTATTGTGAACCTTCCTGCAGCTGTTCGCACATCAGTCCCCGGGTGGGCGTGGCGATGGCCTGGTGGTATATCCCGGTGAGTTCGCTGATGACCTTGCCGTATCTGACCCGGCTTTCCATGCGCACCGGCAGATGACGGGCATCGTCAGTGAGCCAGAGATACATTTCGCCGCTGCGTTTGAATACCCCCTCGCTCTGCAGGCGCGGGTGGATCTTGACCGTCGGGGTGTCGTCGCCGAGCAGGGTGTCCAGGCGCTCGCGCCCGAGTACGTCAATGCTGAGGGTATAGTGCCGGTCCTTGTCCACCACCGGCAGCTGGTAGGTCTCGCCGGGACGCAGCGGCAGGGCGCGGGTGGTGAAGAAGGCAGACACCATGTCCAGGGTGCCTGGGGCGACCCCGAAGGCCTGCGTGGTCGTGGCCAGATGATCGGTCAGCCGTACCCGGCCGGGTTCCAGGAAATCCAATGTCAGGGCGTTGCGGTGCCGACCTTCGTGCTGTCGGAACCGGTAGCCCAGCGATTGCAGGCCGCGGTCGGTGCGCAGGCTTTCGACCCGGATCAGGTCGCGCACCCGGTAGACCAGGTCGACGGCGGCATTGGAGCAGGCCTCCAGCCGGAACCGCGCCCGCCCCGGCGCGGGGCTGCGGGCCTCGAGGATAGCCATGCCGGCCGGGACGAACAGCCAGTGGATACTGAAATGCAGGCGTTCGTAGTCCCCGTCCCAGCCGCGGGTCTGTGCCTGAACGGCCGTGACGCCCAGGCAGCACAGCAGCAGACAGAGGAGCGCCGGTTTCATGCGCTGATTCCGGGTTGAGTGAGTGAAACTAAGAGCGCCACGGAATACACGGAAAGCACGGACGATTAAATATGTCGTTAGATGGCGATAGACAGTTTATCCGTCATTCCGGCCTGCGCCGGAATGACGGGAAAGAACGAGCTTAGTTCAACCTGGGTTTCATTGAATATAAATTTGTCCGTGCTTTCCGTGTATTCCGTGGCGCTCTTCAAAACCTACTCACGCACCAGGATCAGCCCCGCCAGCGGCGGCAGGGTCAGTTCGATGGAATACGGATGTCCCATCCAGGGGGTGGGCTCGGCCATCACCCCGTCCTCGCCCAGGTTGCTGCCGCCGTAGTAGGCCGAGTCGGAGTTCAGGCGCACCCGGTACCAGCCCGGCCCGGGCACGCCGAGCCGGTAGCGCTCGCGCACGATGGGGGTGAAGCTCAGTACCACGACGACGAAGTCCTCGCCCGCGCGGCGCTGGTAGCTGATCACCGACTGGGCGGCGTCGTGGCAGTCGATCCAGTCGAAGCCGTCGGCGCTGAACTCGTGCGCATGCAGCGCCGGGAGTTCGCGGTACAGATGGTTGAGATCGCGCACCAGCGCCTGCACCCCGGCGTGCGGCGGATAATCGAGCGCGCTCCATTCGAGTTCGGCGTCGAAGTTCCATTCCGAGCGCTGGCCGAATTCCTGGCCCATGAACAGCAGCTTCTTGCCCGGATAGCTCCACATGTAGGTGTAGAGCAGGCGCAGGTTGGCGAACTGCTGCCATTCGTCGCCGGGCAGCTTGTGCAGCATGGAGCCCTTGCCATGCACCACCTCGTCGTGGGAGAAGGGCAGGACGAAGTTCTCGGTGAAGGCATACAGCAGGCCGAAGGTCAGCTGGTCATGATGGTAGTGGCGGTGCACCGGATCCTTGCTCATGTAGAGCAGGGTGTCGTGCATCCAGCCCATGTTCCATTTCATGGAAAAGCCCAGGCCGCCGACCCACACCGGGCGGGTGACCTGGGGCCAGGCGGTCGATTCCTCGGCGATCATCAGGGTGCCCGGGTGCTGGCCGTGGGTGACCTGGTTCAACTCGCGCAGGAACTCGATGGCCTCCAGGTTCTCGTTGCCGCCGTAGATGTTGGGCAGCCAGTCGCCTTCCTCGCGTGAATAGTTGAGGTACAGCATGGAGGCGACGGCATCGACCCGCAGACCGTCGATGTGGAACTCCTCCAGCCAGTACACGGCGCTGGCCAGCAGGAAGTTCTTCACCTCGTTGCGCCCGTAGTTGAAGATGTAGGTGCCCCAGTCGCGGTGCTCGCCGCGGCGTGGGTCGGCATGCTCGTACAGCGGGCTGCCGTCGAAGCGGGCCAGGGCGGTCTCGTCGCGGGGGAAGTGGCCGGGGGCCCAGTCCAGGATCACGCCGATGCCGTGCTGGTGGCAGCGGTCGACGAAGGCGCGAAAGCCGTCCGGCTCGCCGAAACGGCTGGTGGCTGCGAAGTAGCCGGTGGTCTGGTAGCCCCAGGAGGCATCCAGCGGATGCTCGGTGACGGGCAGCAGTTCGATATGGGTAAAGCCCTGCTCGACCACGTAGGGGATCAGACGCTCGGCCAGTTCGCCGTAGCTGAGAAAGCCCCCGTCCCCGTCGCGCTGCCAGGAGGCCAGGTGGGCCTCGTAGATGGCCATGGGGGTGCGCTGCCAGTCAGCCTGGCGGCGCTGCTGCATCCATTCGGTATCCCCCCACGCGTAGGCGCTTTTCTCCAGGGCGCGGGCGGCAGTGCCCGGGCGCAGCTCGAAGGCCTGGCCGTAGGGATCGGTCTTGACATGGATGCTGCCGCGCTCGCGGTTGCGGATCTCGTACTTGTAGAGGGTGCCGGGCGCCAGGTCGGGGATGAACAACTCCCACACCCCGCTGCCGCCGCGCACCCGCATCGGGTGGCGCCGTCCGTCCCACTGGTTGAAACTGCCCACCACGCTGACCCGCTCGGCATTGGGCGCCCAGACGGCGAAGCGCAGGCCGCGGATACCGTCGACCTCGTGCGGATGCGCGCCGAGAAAGCGATAGGCATGCCAGTGCCGGCCCTCGCCGAACAGGTGCAGGTCGAAATCGCCCAGTTGGGGGGCGAAGCAGTAGGGATCGTACGCCACGTGCTCCTGCCCGCCGGCGTCCCGCCAGGCGATGCGGTAATGGGCCGGCAGGTTGCCGGGCGTGCCGCGCCAGAGGAAAAAACCTTCCCGGTCCAGCGGCTGCAGCGGGGCATCGGCCTCGACCAGCCGGACAGCAGCGGCCCCGGGGAGATAGGCCAGGACCTGTGCCTGCTCACCATCGCCATGCCGCCCGAGCACGGCAAAGGGGTCGTGATGCCGGGCTTCGGCGATGCGGGTCAGTTCAGCGGCGGACGGGAGTTCCGCAGACCGTGTGATATCGATGGTGTTCACCTGCAGCTACACTTGATTCAGTGACATGGACGCGGGGTGACGGATGTCATTATTCCCACCTGCATTCGATGTTAACATGGAACCAGCCAGATCGGGGTATGTCGTATCCGGGTGGGCGGGACTGCCCATGTGGACGCCCCGGCGGATACAGCGGCACAGGACGAATAACAAGGAGAGACTATGTATACCGCGCCCACGCGTCGTTTTGTCAGCCGTCTGACGCGCAATACGCTGGCCCTGATCCTGGCCGGCGGCCGCGGCTCGCGCCTGAAGTTCCTCACTCTGTGGCGGGCCAAGCCCGCCGTGCCCTTCGGCGGCAAGTTCCGAATCATCGACTTTCCGCTGTCCAACTGCATGAACTCCGGCATCCGCAGCGTCGGCGTCCTGACCCAGTACAAGGCCCACTCCCTGATCCAGCACATCTACCGCGGCTGGAATTTCCTGCGCGGCGAGTTCGGCGAGTTCGTCGAACTGCTGCCGGCCCAGCAGCGCATCGAGACCTCCTGGTACCAGGGCACGGCCGACGCCGTCTACCAGAACCTGGACATCCTGCGCGCGCACTCGCCCGACTATGTGCTGATCCTGGCCGGTGACCACGTCTACAAGATGGACTATGGCCCCATGATCGCCGAGCACGTCGAGCGCAAGGCCGACATGACGGTGGGCTGTCTGGAGGTGAGCCTGGAGGAAGCCAGATCCTTCGGCGTGATGTCCATCGACGAAGCCGGCTGGATCAAGGACTTCACGGAAAAGCCCGAGCACCCCGATCCCATGCCGGATCAGCCCGAGCGGGCCATGGCCTCGATGGGTATCTATGTCTTCAACACCCGGTTTCTCTTTGAGCAGCTGATCCGTGACGCTGATGCTGATGATTCCGAACACGATTTCGGCAAGAACATCATTCCCTATGTCATCGACAAGTACCGGGTGCTGGCCTATCCGTTCCGGGATCCGACCAGCGGCAAGCAGGGCTACTGGCGCGACGTGGGCACGGTGGATGCCTTCTGGGAGGCCAACCTGGAACTGTGCGGTATCACCCCCGAACTCAATCTCTACGACGAGGACTGGCCCATCTGGACCTACCAGGAGCAGCTGCCACCGGCCAAGTTCGTGTTCGACGACGAGGACCGGCGTGGCATGGCGGTCGATTCCATGGTCTCGGGGGGCTGCATCATCTCCGGGGCGAAGGTGCGTCACTCGCTGCTGTTCTCCAATGTCAAGGTCCACACCGGCGCGATGCTGCAGGATGCAGTGGTGCTGCCCGACGTGGATGTGGGCAAGGGCGCGCGCATCACCAGGGCCGTCGTGGACAAGGGCTGCAACATTCCGCCCGGAATGGTGATCGGGGAGGATCCCCAGGCCGATGCCGAGCGCTTCTATGTCTCGCCGAAAGGCGTGGTTCTGGTCACACCCGACATGCTCGGGCAGGAGCTGCATCATGTCAGATAAGGCACCGATCAACGTGGTCATCTGCTGGCACATGCACCAGCCGCAGTATCACGATCTGGGCAGCGGCCGCTACTTCCAGCCCTGGACCTATCTGCATGCCGTCAAGGACTATGTCGACATGGCCGCGCACCTCGAGCAGGTGCCCGCGGCGCGTGCCGTGGTCAATTTCGCTCCCATCCTGCTGGAGCAGCTCGACGACTACCGGCGCCAGGTGGCCGCCTTCAATGACGGTACGGCCATGACCATCAGCGACCCGCTGCTCGAGGCCCTGGGTTCGACCGTCCTTCCGGCCGACGACGAGGCCCGCATGCAGCTGATCCATGCCTGTCTGCGAGCCAACCAGGAGCGCCTGATCGACCGCTTCCCGGCCTACAAGCTGCTGGCCAGGGTCGCCCGCTGGATGCTCAAGCATCCGGCCGCGCTGGGTTATCTGGATGATCAGTTCCTGATCGACCTGCTGGTCTGGTATCACCTGGCCTGGACCGGTGAGACGGTGCGACGCCAGGATCTGCGCATCCAGCGGTTGCAGGACAAGGGTCATCATTTCAGCCTGCAGGACCGGCGCGAGCTGATGCAGGTCATCGGCGAGATCCTCGACGGCCTGCTGCCGCGCTACAGGGCACTGGCCGAGGCGGGTCGGGTGGAACTTGCCTTCAGCCCCTATGCCCATCCCATCGTGCCGCTGCTGCTGGAGATGGAGTCGGCGCGTCAGGCGATGCCCGAGGCGCCGCTGCCCGACGGTCAGGGCTATCCCGGCGGCGAGGCGCGTGCCGTCTGGCATATCCGCAAGGGGAAGGCGGTGTTCGAACGCTTTTTCGGCTTCGTCCCCGCCGGCTGCTGGCCGTCCGAGGGCGGTGTCAGTGACGCCACCCTGAGGTTGCTGGAGCAGGAGGGCATCCGCTGGGCCGCCACCGGCGAGTCGGTCCTGCACCACAGCCTGAAGCACGATGATCTGCACAAGGACGACAGCCGGGAGACGGCCCTGTTCCAGCCCTGGCATCTGCCCGATGGCGAGTTGGCCTGTTTCTTCCGTGACGACGGCCTGTCGGATGCCGTCGGCTTCAATTACTCCGACTGGCATGCCGACGATGCCGTGGCCAACCTGGTCCATCACCTGGAGAACATCGCCGCCGCCTCCCCGGACCCGCAGCGGCATGTGGTCAGCATCATTCTCGACGGCGAGAACGCCTGGGAATATTACCCGGAGAACGGTTACTACTTTCTCCATGCGCTCTATTCGCAGCTGGCGGCGCATCCCGGCATCAATCTGAGCACCTTCAGCGATTGCCTGGATCGCGGTGTCGAGGTGAGCGAACTGAAGTCCCTGGTGGCGGGCAGCTGGGTCTATGGCAGTTTCTCCACCTGGATCGGCGACCCGGACAAGAACCGCGGCTGGGAGATGCTGATCGAGGCCAAGGAGGCGGTGGACCGGGTGCTGGCCGGGGGCGGATTGAGTCCGGAGCAGCGGGAGAAGATCGAACTGCAGCTGGCGATCTGCGAGGGTTCCGACTGGTTCTGGTGGTTCGGCGACTACAATCCCTCGGACTCGGTGCAGGACTTCGACTCCCTGTTCCGGCTGCAGCTGGCCAACCTCTACCAGCTGCTGGGCGAGACGCCGCCGGAGTACCTGGCCCATGCCTTTTCCTTCGGTGCCCGCGACGGCGAGGGCCCGGCCCGCGGCGGGGTGATGCGCCAGGGTCAGCAGTAACGCCGACGGCCGGACATGAGGCAGATACAGCATCCCATCGAAACGCGCCGCCGCGCCGGTGTGCTGGTGCATCCGACCTCGCTGCCCGGCGGCAGCGGTTCCGGCGATCTGGGTCCCGCGGCCTTTCATTTCATCGATTTCATGGTCGACTGCGGTCTGTCGGTGTGGCAGGTCCTGCCGTTGGGGCCGACCCACGAGGACCGTTCGCCCTATCAGACCACTTCGGTGCATGCGGGGTCACCGGAGTTGATCAGCCTGGAACTGCTGTATCAGTGGGGCTGGCTGGACGCGGCGCCCGAGGCCGATCCCGCCGACCCTGAGGCCTATCGGCTGGAATGCCTGCGCCGTGCCCGTGCGGGTTTTCTGCGCCATGCCCGCGATGCCGACCGGGACGCGCTGCGCGAGTTCGTCGATACCCACGCAAGCTGGTTGCCCGATTTTTCCTGTTATCAGGCCATCAAGGACGCCCGGGACGGGGCGGCCTGGCTGGACTGGCCGGAACCGCTGCGTGATCGTGAACCGCAGGCATTGGAGCGGTTTCGTGCCGAGTACCGGGAGGCCATCGATCAGGTCGTGTTCGAGCAGTTCGTCTTCTTTCGTCAGTGGCACGATCTGCGCCGCTATGCCAACGAGCGGGACATCCTGCTGTTCGGTGATATTCCCATTTTCGTCGCCCACGACAGCGCCGACGTCTGGGCCAACCGCGAGGGGTTCCTGCTGCAGGAGGACGGTCACCCGCGCGTGGTGGCCGGCGTGCCGCCGGATTATTTCTCCGAGACCGGCCAGCGCTGGGGAAATCCGCTGTATGACTGGGCGCAGATGGTCGCGACCGGCTACAGCTGGTGGTGGGAGCGTATCCATACCCAGCGCGATCTGTTCGATCTGATCCGTATCGATCATTTCCGCGGTTTCGAGGCCTACTGGGAGATACCGGCCGCGGCCGAGACTGCCATCGACGGTCGCTGGGTGGCCGGGCCCGGCGCGGAGTTCTTTGAACGGATGCTGGAACGCTTTGGCGACCTGCCGCTGGTGGCCGAGGATCTGGGCACCATCGACGCGGCGGTGGAGCGGCTGCGTGATGATTTCCATCTTCCGGGAATGAAGATCCTGCAGTTCGCCTTCGGCGGCGGCGCGGACAACCCCTACCTGCCGCACAACCATGTGCCGCTCAGCCTGGTCTACACCGGCACCCACGACAACGACACCACGCTGGGCTGGTATGAAAGCCTGGATGAAAACGCGCGCGAACATCTGGCCGCCTATCTCGGGCCGGACTCAACTGACATGCCCTGGGCGCTGAACCGGGCGGCGATGGCCTCGGTGGCCCATCTGAGCGTGATCCCGCTGCAGGACTGGCTGGAGCTGGACGGCGCACACCGCATGAACCAGCCCGGTGTGCGCGAGGGCAACTGGCAGTGGCGCTTCGAGTGGGACTGGATCAGCCCCGAACTGCCGGGGCGCATCCGCGCGCTGCTGGAACTCTACGGGCGGGCCTGAGGGCAGGATGGGTGAAGGCGCCCTGCGCCGAAACCCATCAACGCACCCTGATGCGATGGGTTGCGCTTCGCTTCACCCATCCTACACGACTACAGCCAGATCATCCGCCCCAGTTCGAACGGATGGCTGAGCAGCCAGTGCGAGGGATACAGCCGGATCTTGTAGAACTGCAGCCCGGCCAGCGGCGGCTTGAAATTCAGGGTGAACACGGATTCGCCCTGCTGGTTGCTTCCCGCCGGCTCGAACTCGTAGCAGGCATAGGAGGTGAACTCGCCGTGCTCGTCCTCGGTGCCCACCACGCATTCGACCTTGATATCGATGGGGGCCAGGCCGTTGAGATTGACCGCCACCTTGATGTCGCAGGCCTCGCCGGAGGCGATGGCCTCGGGTACCTGATCGACGCGGCGTGCGGCCACCTTGTCCCAGCGTGACAGGATCTTCTGCTTCCAGGCCGCGAGATCGCGCGCGCCCTTGAACTCATCTTCCGCAAGCCTGCGGCACTGGCGCGCCGCCGGGGCGTAGAAGTCGCGCACATAGTCCATCACCATACGCTGGGAGTTGAACTGCGGCATGATGGACTTGATCGAGGCCTTGGACATCCGCACCCAGCCCTCGGAATAGCCATGGCCGTTGCGGTCGTAGTAGAGCGGAATGACCTGGTGCTCCAGCAGGTCCAGCAACTCGCTGCTTTCCTCCTGGTCGCGATAGGACGCGTCGTACTGGGGCCCGTGCGGCGTGATGGCCCAGCCGTTCTCGCCGTTGTAGCCCTCGCCCCACCAGCCGTCGAGCACGCTCAGGTTGATCACGCCGTTGATGCCGGCCTTCTGGCCCGAGGTGCCGCTGGCTTCCATCGGGTACTCGGGGGTGTTCAGCCAGACATCCACCCCGGTGACCAGTTTGCGCGCCAGCGCCATGTCGTAGCCCTCGACCATGACGATGCGCCCGGCGAACTCCGGCCGGCGCGAGAACTCGTTGATCACCTGGATCAGGTGCTGGCCCGGCTGGTCGTTGGGGTGCGCCTTGCCGGCGAACAGCAGCACCATCGGACGCTGCGGGTCGTTGAGCAGGCGCGCCAGTCGTTCGGGGTCGGAGAACAGCAGTGCGGCGCGCTTGTAGGTGGCGAAGCGCCGGGCAAAGCCGATGGTGAGAATATCCGTCTCCTGCGGCAGCAGGTACTGGGTCAGCCGGTCGATCTGGGCGTCGGACAGGCCGTTGCGCTTGTGCTGGATGGTCATGCGCCGACGCACGTCGCTCATCAGATCCGACTTCATACTCTGGCGCAGGCTCCAGAAGCTGTGGTCGGGAATGGCGTCGATGCGTTCCCAGTAGTCCACGTTGAGCAGTTCGTTGCGCCAGCCGCGGCCGAAGCGCATGTCGTAGAGATTGGCCCAGTCGCTGGCCAGGAAGGTCGGCACGTGTACGCCGTTGGTGACATAGCGCACCGGGCTTTCCGCAGGCGGTACCTGGGGCCAGATGTAGCTCTCCATGTGCGAGGCCACGCCGCCGTGAATGCGGCTGACCCCGTTGTGGAACCGCGAAGCGCGCAGTGCCAGCGCGGTCTGGTTGAAACCGTGGTGGTTGTTGGGGCTGTCGCCGAGGGCGAGAAACTCGTCCAGATCCAGGCCCAGGTCCTTCACATAGTCGCTGAAGTAGGTCTTCATCAGCTGGTGGTCGAAGATGTCGTGCCCGGCCGGCACCGGTGTATGGGTGGTGAACACGGTGCCGGCGGCGACCTGTTCCAGCGCGCTGTGGAAGTCCATATCGGTCTGACAGGTCATCTCCCGGCAGCGTTCCAGCACCTGGAAGGCGGCATGGCCCTCGTTGATATGCCAGACCGTGGGGTGCAGATCCAGGGCGCGCAGCGCGCGCACACCGCCGATGCCCAGCACGATTTCCTGCTGGATGCGGGTGTTGATGTCGCCGCCGTAGAGCTGGTAGGTGATGGCGCGATCGGCCTCCTGATTCTCCGGCAGATCGGAATCCAGAAGATACAGCGTGATGTGGCCGGCCTTGGCCTCCCATACCTTGAGCATCACCCGCCGTCCGGGCAGGTCGACGAACACATGCAGTTCCTGTGCGTTGACCAGGGCGGGCCGCAGCGGCAGATTCTCGAACCGGGTGGGTGTGTAGTGCGCGATCTGGTTGCCGTGGGCGTCGATGGTCTGGTTGAAATAGCCCTGGCGGTAGAGCATGCCCACTGCCACGAAGGGTATGCCCAGGTCGCTGGCGGCCTTGCAGTGATCGCCGGCCAGGATGCCCAGGCCGCCGGAGTAGATGGGCAGCGACTCGTGCAGGCCGAACTCGGCGCAGAAATAGGCCACCAGTTCGTTCTGCTCCGGGTCCAGGTACTTTCTGATCTCCTTGCGCGGTACCTCGCTGTTGTAGCTGTCGTAGGCCGACAGGGTGCGGGCATAGTCTTCCATGTACACCCGGTCCTCGGCGGCGGCGTCCAGGCGCTCCTGGGCCACCCGACGCAGGAACAGCTTGGGGTTGTGGCCGCAGTCATCCCACAGCTGCGGGTCAAGCCGGTAGTACAGGCCGCGCACCGGCCGGTCCCAGCTGTAGAACAGATCGTCAGCGAGCTCCTGCAGGCGCGCCAGGCGTTTGGGCAGAGTGGGTTGGACTTCGATCGAGTAGCGCGTTCCAGCCATGACTTGGTATCAGTTCCTGAAATTGTCGGGATCAATGACATGCACCGAAGTGGCGCATGAAACCGCCGATTCGGTGTCGATTATTGAGTAAGTGCAGCAACTATGCCAGATCCGCATCGGGTCAGGGTTGGCAAGGGAGTGTGGTGCCGGGAGAGAGACTCGAACTCTCACAGTGTTGCCACCGGGGGATTTTGAGTCCCCTGCGTCTACCAATTCCGCCATCCCGGCAGGGCGCCCGGCAGTAGCCGGAAGGGCGTAGTATACGGCATCGGCCACTCGGGGCAACACGGCCCGAGGCAGGGCTGCAGGCATGCAGGTCGCGCTGCTTGCGGTCTGGAGAACGCCGGGCTGTGATACCATGCCGCGCCATGCAACGCAGTGATTTCCACTATCTTCTCCCCGAGCATCTGATCGCCCAGACGCCGTTGGCCGAACGCGGCGCCAGTCGCCTGCTCGCCCTCGACGGCGCCAGTGGCCGCTGCCGGGATGCCGGTTTCGCCGAACTGCCGGACTGGCTGCGCCCGGGCGACCTGCTGGTGATCAATGACACCCGCGTCATCCCGGCCCGGTTGCACGGGACCAAGGCCAGCGGCGGCCGGGTGGAGGTACTGATCGAGCGCGTGGTTGACGCCCGCACCGCCCTGGCCCACGTGCGCGCCAGCAAATCGCCCAAGCCGGGTACGCTGTTGCAGCTGGAAGCGGGGCTGGAGGTCGAGGTGCTGGAGCGCGAGGGCGAATTGTTCCGGCTGCGTTTTCCCACCGGGCGCACGGTCATGGAGTGGCTGGAGGTCCATGGCCATGTGCCGCTGCCGCCCTATATCCAGCGACCCGATGCCGCCGAGGACCGCGAGCGCTACCAGACCCTGTTCGCGCGGGTGCCCGGCGCGGTGGCCGCACCCACGGCCGGCCTGCACTTTGATGCGGCCATGCTGGAGCGCCTGGCCGCGGCCGGGGTG